>CAYTIU010000001.1:0-30771 GCA_964438085.1 uncultured Candidatus Saccharibacteria bacterium
AAATGAAAGTTGGAAAGACCGACAGTATAAAGGGGCTGTCGGGTTTAGGTGCCGGCCAATAAGGGAAGAGATAGCTGCACAATGTGTAGCCTTTTTAGAAGCTTTTGATTTACGTTTTGGAACCTTCGATCTTGTTGAGACGCAAGATGGTGAAATTATATTTCAGGCATGTGAAGCCAACGGGCACTATCGCTGGTTTGAAGAAAACCTTAACATACCAATTTCCGGTGCGATTGCCCATGAATTAATAAAAATCGCCGATAGCCCATTTGAGGAGCTCTGACTGAAGCGAATATGACAAGCAAAGGAGATCTCAAAAGAGAAAAGAGAGATAACCTTAGCTGGTCGTATTCGCCTGTATCTGTTGCTTTTCTTTCTTTGTATGGATAAACCTCCAGATCTTTAGATAGAAAAACTGTACAATACCTTGAGCAATCGGCTCAGTAAGCCCGATTTTAATTGCAGCGTGGGTATCACCTAGTGTTACAACCATCGCCAAGGCGAAGGCGGCAAAAAGGTGAAAGGTGAAGAAAAACGCTGATCCAATAAAATCAGAGTCTCCATTCCTCACCCTGTTGCCAGCCTTATGCGCCAGCTCATGGACAAAAATACCGTGCAGCGTGGCGTCGAGGACTACATAAAACGATACGACTGCAAGACTCCTGGTAGTGATATACACTACCGTCATACCAACGAGGGCATGAATAGGCGCATACAGTAGGTTATACGGACGTATGAATTTTCGAAAATGTCTGTGCAGTCTCGAGAAAATTCAAACCACCTCCTTTTTCTCCTTTGCTTGTCGAAGAACATAGACATATTGTCTATAATTATATTATAGCATAGTTTTGTATATTATTCAATATGGGTTGCTTGCAGAAGTAAAATACGTATACTAGGCATATATGTACCAACCTACACATGAATACGAGAGCGGGGCTGACACGGAGCAATTTATGCTCGAATCGTGGCTGCCAGTTGCAGAGAAGCACGCCGAGGGCTCAAACGATGAAATCAGCGTTCTTGACATCAATCCAGAGCAATACCCAGAACAGCGTATCGGCACCTACCATATACGGGGTACTGCCCAGGCACCAGAGGTTGTTGAAATAGCCGCCAATCTGGTTGAACCACGTTTCGCAGAAGTGAGCAAACAGTTTTATAAAAGTGCGTGTAATACGGCTGTTCTCGACCAAGTTGGCGCCCTGCTTGAGTCGGGCGATAACGTTATTTTAGCGACAAATCATATGCAGCTTACTGATGTGGCTATTGCACAAGCCGGGGTTTACAATTACCTCAAGCGCCAAGGACGTGAATTTAGTACGAGCTTAATTATGAGCAAGATGATCAGTCTGCTTGCGAGCAATGCTTTCAAAGACGAGACAGGGCAGCCGATACCAGGCGTCAAGGCACTCGAAGTAATCTGTGATGACGCATATTTAAGCTACCCGAAAAGTGAGACAACCAGCAAAACAGCTATCGCGCAGTCAATGCCAGAGGTTATCAAAAGCCACAATATGATGGTGAGCAAGGCAATAGTACAAAAGCTAGGCGAGGGCGGGGTACTTCTGGCAATGTGCCCGAGTGGTACAACCGATAACCTCCGAGATGGCGGCGCTACCTGCGTCATGCACCGTGTCCAATCTGGCACCGCACGTATTATGGCGCACGAAAAGAGCTTTGTGCTACCGATGGCCACGTATTTTGGCGAAAATGACGCGTTTATGAAAGTCAGCAAAGACATTCAGCGGGTGTCATCGCGGACTGACGCAGATATTGTGATGCAGTCTATTGCCACAACCCTTGATGCTGCGGTACCAGAAACGCGTTTTATATATAAGTAATCCTCTTTACATCTATGGCGAGCATGCTAAAATACAAGAGATTCTTTAATAACCTAAATAAATATAAAGAGTGCAGCGAGAGACCTAGCTTTACGACCTGCCGGCAACCTGTGTAATATAAGGTGCTTCATCTAGGCCGCAGCAGACGGAAAGATATTTGCAGAGTATGTATTTTATCCTTTCCGCTTGCAAAGTAGAAGGGATTTTTTATTTGGAACAACAAGTAGTAAATAAAGAAGGGTCGGTGCCCTGTTTTGAGTCAGTCGAAGATTGTCAGAAAAGCCTACAAGCTCGGCATACATTTGAGCCTGTAGATTTATACCACCGTGACAGTAGTTCGGAGCTATATGAACTTGAAGACCGTATTGCACGTTTTACTCGCAGTAATGCAGCTGAAACAGTTGTCTATGCGAGCGGTATGACCGCAGTAACGAGCGCTATAACAACTGGGCTTGCACACGCGGAGCAGGAGGAGCGGCCAACTATAGCATGTGCTCAGCAAACCTACGGCCAAACAAAGCGCTACGTTAATTGTCATCTCGCACAAGACCAGGGCGCACGTGTAGTTTGGTTTGATAGCGGAAACGCAGAGGATACACAACGAGTTATCGAAACCCACCAGCCGAACATAATAATCAGCGAAACTATTGGTAATGGGCCAGAGATGCCAATACTCGATATTCCTAATTTACTGCGAAACATACGAGCTTTGAAGAATCGCCCGGTAACTATTTTAGATAATACCTTACCGCTTTCTACTGAATTGCCCGTACACGAATACGTCTCTGAAGAAGATAATGTTATCGTAGCCGAAAGCGGCACAAAATCTTACGCTTTTAACAGGGAAATGCTCGGTATTGCATACAGTAAAAATCTAGAGCTTATAACACACATGCGCCAGCAACGGCGAGCACTTGGTACAGCGCCAGGCATATACAGCCAAGCCGCAATTAGTACGTTTTTGCCAGAAAATATTGAGGCGTTTGATGCGCGTAACCAGAAGATATACGAGAATAATGCTACACTCGCAGAAATACTCCATGCAGTGCCAGATGAGACAGGCTTCTCAGTATCGCACCCGAGCCTACCGACTCACGATAACTACAAATTAGCAGCGGAGCGGGGGCTTGCCGTTGCCTCGCCAATGTTATTTTTGATATGCACTGCAGATGGTATTGACCAGTTTCAGCTAAGTCGCAAACTTTACGCCTCAGAAGCCGTACGCGAACAAGTAGATATTAGCCAGAGCTTTAGTTTTGACCGCACTAAGTTGTTACCCGACGAACATAATCCCTCTATACGTATCTCTTGCGGCTACGAAACCGATGTACAACGACTCGGCAAAGCTTTGATAGAAGCCAGTGCTTACTAATAGGCTCTAGCGTACGAGGAACTACAGCACTCCAGCTATACCAATATGTTATACTCCTGGCAACATGACAAATGCGTTGATATTACACGGAAAGCCCAAAAAAGAAACATATTTTAACCGCGATATTCCATCAGCCAGTAATGCAATATGGATGCCGTGGTTACAGCAAGAGCTTTTACTGCTTGGAATACCTACGCAAACACCTGAAATGTTTAATGCTTGGCAGCCCGACTATAAACTGTGGTCAAGTGAGCTTGAAAGGTACGATGTACACTCCGACACGCTGCTTATCGGGCACAGTATGGGCGCAGGGTTTATTGTGCAGTGGCTCAGCGAGCATACAGATGTGTCAGTCCGGCATATTTTTCTGGTAGGGCCATCGCTTGGTGATAAGTTTACGCCTGAGGAAACATTTGATGATCCACCTATCGGTGGATTTTTCGAATTTGAGATTGACCCTGCATTATCCAAAAGAGCCAAAAGTATTACAATATTCCACTCCGATAATGATAATCAGCGAGTTAATAGCGCGGTACAGTATATTCAAGAAAAGATCCCAAGCGTGGAGTATCAAAAATTCCATAATTATGGCCACTTCCGGGGCAAACGCGACATGCCCAGCGACACTTTCCCCGAGCTACTCGAGGCAATTTCTAAAAACATTAATTGAATATAACAAAACAAAAAAAGACTTTCAAAAAGTCTTTCATAGTACTCACATCTGGCTGAGTATGTGAGCCTAGCACAGATTAACGATTAATTGCCATACCATTTTTTACGAGCTTCTAGATACTTTTTGCGCATATCTGCGGACTTATTATTGTGCGCCGAAAGTTTATCAATAAGGTCTTGGGTTGACGTTACGTATTCGTTGTCTTGTTCGACATAATGTGGTTTATTCCATCGTTGAAATCCTAATAAGAATAATATATCAGCAAGCGAGTTGAGGATTTCACGAATCTTCCTGTCACCAGGTGCTTGTGAGCTATTTCGTTTGTTAAGCTTCACGAAGTGAGCAAGATGATGTCTTAGGTTGTGCATCATTTCAAGATTGTCTGCCTCATTTTTTAGAAGATTTTCGAAGAGTTGGATAGCTGACTTTTTTCTTATTGTTCGTGTTCCATCGTATAGGTACTGAGCAAGGCTGCCGTGCTCATATTTCCTAGGTACCGCTTCGTGCGCCGATGAATCCCAAAAACCACCAATAAATCCATCGAGCTCTATGTAAAAGGCTTGCGTCATTGACTCCAGACTTGTGCCAAGAAACGAACTACAGTCTCCCCATTCATATAGGACGCTTTGATAGTATTTGGCCGTATCGGCATCGACTGATTTGTTTGTGTGAAGGCGTAATTCTGACATAACTGAATAGAGCCGCATAAGCTTCAGGTATCTAAGTGTTAGTTCGTGGTATCGTTTAGTTTTTGAAATCGTAGGCATATCTATATTGATTGTAACAGTTATAAACGCGACAAATGAGACACCGCAACGAGCTGTCTAGTTCACTTAGCTCAGCACGAAGCTTTGGCGTGAAATTGCAGGATATTCCACTAGCCCATGTTAGTATCGGGATCTTTATGATGCTGCCTACAAATGTTTCATCAGCTGGATAAAGGAGTCATCCGCCCACATTAAGAGCCCCTTGTCGCTAAAGGTATCTTCAACATTGCGTGGGCAAATATCATCAAGACCTTCGCCATTTTTCTTGCCAGTATAAAACCCATATGACGATTTATCATGGTGAGTGATATAGAACTTGTATTTATAGTTTGGATGCGTGTATACACCCTCTTCGCCCCTGCCAGGAAAGCCCTTTTGTGCCTTTTGAAACACAAAGCCTTTTTTTAGTAGATGTGTTTTATATTCTTCTCGTGTCATTAAGTAAAGTATATCATTCTATAGACATTGGAAGGTGTTCTATAAAAAGAGCCCAAGTAAAAGCTCTTTTACTTCAATGAATCTGTCGCATCTGGCTAGGGCGGAGGGATTCGAACCCCCGAATGCCAGGACCAAAACCTGGTGCCTTACCACTTGGCCACGCCCTATTATGCCATATATGCTTACGTATCCGTAAGACTAGCCTATTGTACGCTGTAAAGAGCATTTTTTCAAGCTTGTACTCACGCCTACATTTTTCTTAATTATATATTATAAAGCAAAGCATAACCTTTGTCAACATACCCTAGATTTGTTATGATATAAGCATGGGCAAGAGAGGTATAAAACTTAGCAAACGCGATGTAGCCATGCTTACCAGCGGGGCGCTTGTTACGCTTGTGGGCGCGCTACTTATAACAGCGGTAGAACACACCGAAAAGCCCTTGCAGGCAAAATCATCGCGCATTACTATCCCGTGGATACCTGCTACAGTTAAACAGTGGGAAAAACCTATTACCGAAAACGCCAAAAAATATGATCTTGATCCAAACCTGATCGCCATTATTATGACACTCGAATCTGGTGGTTATACCAAAGCCCACAGCGAGGCAGACGCCCAAGGGCTCATGCAGGTAACGCCACCAACTGCGAATGATATTGCTGAAAGATACCTCAAAAAACCACAAGAGCGATACGATCTTTATAAGCCCGAAACCAGTATAGAATTTGGTACTGCATATCTGGCAATGCTCCGAGACGAGTACGGCACTGCCAAGCAAGGGCCAAGCTGGAATGTGACAGTAGAGCTGCTAGCTGCTGCATACAACGGCGGTTTTTCGGCAGCCAATGCAATCGAAAAGGGCGAAGGGCTGAATGATACGCAAACGCTCAACTATTCACGCGATGCGTTCAATATGTGGCGCGAACGCCACGCGCAGAAAAGCCCAACCTTCGAACGCTGGAAAGAACGTGGCGGCATAGAGCTTATCGAAGCAGCCCAGGCAGAAAAGCAACAGTAAAATCTTACGCTATCAAGCTATCAAATGCCGCGCCAGCGCAAGCAGTGTAGCTATATCTTGCACTTGGTACTGGGCATCGGTATTGCCAAGCCCAACCTTAATCGTTACGGCGCGTTTAGGCAGGGTGGTAAACATGTCTTCATCGGTGTAATCATCTCCAGCACACAGTACAAAATCAGCAGGATATTCTTTTAATAACCGTGCTGCTACCACCCCTTTATTGATCTGTTCTGGCTTAATCTCAATAACTTTATTGCCAGCGTATACCTTAATGTCTGTACCCGCAACAACCGCTTGCAAGTCACGCCACACATTGACATTTCGGACATAGGCAAGCTCAGTCGGCACATTGCGATAATGCCATACCAGTGCATGGTCTTTTTCCTCAATTTCAGCGCCCGCCGTCCGGTTAGCGTATTGGCGCAGTACCGCCAAAAGCTCAGGTTTGTGGTGGCTAAAGCTACTCTGTGCATGCGCCCACTCAGCAGTACCAAATTTATACGCCGCACCGTGTTCAGCCACGAGCATAACCGGGTCATTACGAAACCACCCCTCGAGCGCGCTGCGCGTACGGCCGCTGATAATACACACTTTCGTGTTGGGTGTGTGCGCCAAAGAGCTCAATAAGCGTTTCAACGCTATAGAGGGTTTAGCTTTATTTGGGTCAGGACTGGAAACAAAACCCCGGAGCGTGCCATCATAGTCAAAAATCAATAAACGCTTATCGGCCTTGGTATATGCCTCTTTAATTTCGGAAAACGTATCGGCACGTAAGATTTTCTTTTGCTGTGAATGCTGATGGTCTTTGACAGCAGATAACTGTTCAATAAAATCCGCAGCCCAACGCTGCACTGTGTACGTCGCGATACGTTTACGCATCGCTCGCAGCTTTTGCCGCTTTTCTTTCTGCGACATCGCTAACGCTTCTTGAATACCGTTCTTTATAGATTGCCTGTCATTCGGGTTTACACGGATTGCTTCAGGCAGCTCATCAATCGCTCCAGCCAGCTCGCTCAAAATCAGCACGCCATCACCATAGGGTTTAGACGCAATATACTCTTTTGCTACAAGATTCATGCCGTCCCTGAGCGGCGTAACCAGCGCAATATCGGCACATGCATAGAGTGCAACAACTTGCTGAAACGGAAGATTCTTAAACTGGTATGACACAGGATTCCAGTCAACTGTTCCATACGTACCGTTGATGCGGCTCACAAGTTGCTCCACATCATCACGCAGCTCTTGGTACGTCTGAACTGCCGTACGCGAAGGTACAGCAACCATCAGTAAGGAAACTTTTTTATGCTGGGACAGATTTTCTTTCAGAAAGAGATCATATGCTTGCAAACGTTGCTTAATACCTTTTGTATAATCAAGCCGATCGACCGAAAGTATTATTTTCCTGCCTTGGTGCGTTTCTGTGATAGTCTGCATTTCAGCCTGGGTCTCTGGCTGCTTCAACGTCTCTTGAAACTTCTGGTAATCAATACCTATTGGAAACGCATCGGCTAAAATTGTTCTGCCCTGGTAGTCAATCATGCCGTAACTACTCTCAACCCCGAGCATACGCAAACAACTACTCAAAAAATGCCGGGCATAGTCGTAGATATGAAAGCCAATCAAATCAGCGCCAAGCATGCCGCGCAAAATCTCGCTGCGCTCTGGCAGCAACCTAAAGATCTCATACGATGGAAAGGGAATATGTAAAAACAACCCTATGGTTGTGTGCGGCATTTTTTGCCGCAGCATCGCGGGCAATAATAGAAAATGATAATCGTGAATCCATATTGTTGCGTGGCTATGTGCACACCGCTGTACAGCCTTTTTAAATAGCTTATGCGCTGTTTTATAAGCCTGCCAATACGTTTCGTCGTATTGCGCCGATTGTTGAAAATAATGAAACAACGGCCATAGCGTATCATTCGCATATCCTTCGTAAAACAGTTCGATCAATTCTTGCGGTAAATAAACCGGGTAGCAGTTTTTCTTACGCAAGGTTCTTGTAACCATACGCTTTTCGACTGGCGTCAACTCCTTAGGGTCAATCCCCGGCCAGCCAATCCATACCGTATCCGACACCTCAAGTGAAGACATTGCCGTTGCCAGACCGCCAGAACTTTCAGAAAACTTTAAAACGCCATCTTCTTTACGTACGGTTATCGGCAACCGATTTGAAACAATAATAAATTTACGAGTACTCACGGATATATTATTCCTCTACGTTCTTAGCTTACAAACTCCATTCCGCTATAACTGTAAGAAATGATACTTATTTTTGCCATAATACACCTTATATACACAAATTATTGGTTGATATCCCCATAATTTGCCATAATATATGGGTACGTAAAACAGGAACCATCATTACATGGGAACACCCAAGAAGAAATCGTTAACTAAAACCCAGTCATACAATGCGATTATGAATACCGCTTACCAGCCAGCTTCCGCTGCCAGGCAAAGGAAGCGGCTTAACGGCTCAGAAGCACCGGTTCAAGCCGCGCCGCGCCAAAAGGAAAGCAAGCGTTGGCTGACATGGAAAAAGGCAATTTTACTCCTTTTCCTACTTATATTGACCCCCTTTCTTGTTATTGGTATATGGGATTTGCATAATTTTTCAAATGCCACGCAAAAGCTCTTTGGAACAAGCAATGCATTTGGTATTCTTGCACACACACCGCCAGATAGCACTGACGGGCGCACCAATATATTGTTAGTAGGTTATTCCGCAGATGACCCTAACCATGGTGGAGCCACACTGACAGACTCAATCATGATACTAAGCATGAATAAAGATAAGAAGTCCGGCTACATGCTCAGCGTACCAAGGGATCTATACGTTATGATTCCTGGACACGGCAGGGCAAAGATCAATGAAGCCTATCAAGACGGCGAACGAGCTGGATTTGCAGAAGAGGGCTATTCGCCAGGCGGTATCGGTTTGCTGGAAAAGGTGATTGCAGAAAACTTTGGTATTACTATTCATAATTATGCGTTAATTGACTACGCAACCGTTCGAGGCGTCGTCGACGCGCTTGGCGGTGTGGCAGTTACGATTGATAGCCCTGATGAACGTGGTATTTACGATCCAAATTTCCAACCAGAAGAGGGCGGACCACTAGAACTGAGTAACGGGCAGCATACTATAGATGGGCAAACTGCCCTCCGGCTCACGCGCGCCCGCGGTGCAACATACGGTTCATACGGTTTCCCGCAATCGGACTTTAACCGCACCCAAAACCAACAACAAGTGTTAGCTGCTATTAAAAATGAACTTAATTGGACGCTTGTATTAGACCCGCGTACAAACGGCAAAATATTTAGCGCTGTAGGCGATAATGTCAAAACAGACATTAAGCTCTCCGAAGTAATCCCGTTGTATCGGATGTTCACAAGTATACCGAGCGATAAGCTGCAATCAGTAAGCCTCCATGATATTGATAAGAAGAATCTACTGCGCGGATACCAAACACCGTCCGGACAATCCGCAGTTATACCAGTGGCGGGTATATCTAACTATGACGACATTCAAGCTGCGATCGAACAGTTTAACACCACGTATTAATTTAGTTACGTTAATTAATTACTTAGCAGGTTTAGCTTTTGGCGCTGAAGCTGTCTTCTGTACGTTCACGTACGTTTGAATTGTCGTAACAATTAAAATCATAATGACTGGCCCAATAACAATACCAAGAAAACCGAACATTGTAAGTCCAGCAAAAACTGAAACTAACATTAGTGCTGAGTCTAAGCGCGCCGTTTTTGGCACTAAACGCGGGCGCAAAATATTATCAACATTGGTAACAAGAATAATATGGCCGAGTATTACAAGTAAGCCGCCCCAAATATTGCCGAATAGCATCATGACAATACCGATTGGGATAGTAACGATACCACTCCCTAGCGGAATTATTGACAGTAAACTCAATATCAGCAAAAACACGAAGAAGGCTTCGTGAATACCACCAATATAAATTGTCAGAGCGCCGACAGTACCTTGGCAAAGGGCAATGATAAATTGGCCGCCAACAGTGCCGCGAACCATAGCAGCGGTTTTCTCTAAGTACGCATCAGATACTTCGTCGCCAAGCGGGTTTAACTTCTTAAATAGCGTCACGATTTTATCGTGGTTTATAAGCAATGATAAAAAGATATAGATATAAATGATAACACCCGTAATCAGCCCAAAGACACTTGTAAGAGAATTCGTAATGTAGTTAAGTAACGCGGCTCCTGCTGTTTGCGCTAACGAGGTAAGATTATCGGTCAAAGATTCTGTGGAGACCTTGTAATCAACAAACGGTATCGACGCTAATATGCCATTAATAAAATCGATAACTTCATCGCCAAGCTTTGATATATCAGTTCCATGCAAAACATCGCCCACATATCCTGCCACATGTGTCAGCTGCGCAACACAAAGAGCAATAATCAGCGCGACCGGAATCACTACTGCGAGCAGCGAGGCTAATAATGTAACTGCAGCTGCACTGCCACGAGACATTCTTTTCTGAAGCCGTTTGTATAAGGGTGCGAATGTATAGCCAATAACAGCCGCTAATACAAAGGTAGTAAAGTAGTCACGCAAGAAATAAGCTGCAAACACAAGAGAAATAACAGTAGCGATAGTAAGTGCTTTCTTTTGGGATTGCGTAATTGATGTATAGGTCATATCTGACGAGTCTTTTATATTGTTAGCTTACTGCATTAGATATAAAATTACTAGAGGCTTGCTATTAAGAATTAAACTGTATAATAGCTCTTATAATGAGTGGTGAATTTACACTTCCGGTAACCTATGACTTGATCGCAACTGTACTGTTTGCGGCTACTGGGGCGCTTTTGGCAGTCAAAAAAGGCTACGACGTACTTGGCATGGCACTGATCGCTATCATTAGCGGTGCGGGCGGCGGTATTATTCGTGATGCAGTCTTTCTTAATATCCAACCCGCATTTATTACAAATTGGCGCTATATTGCTGCCGTCTTGATTGGCGGAGGGCTTGTCATTGTTGCGCGCTCCCTCTTTAAAACTGCTTTTGTTGGTAACCTTGTCATGCTTGTTGACGCACTTAGTATTGGTATGTATGGCGTGTTTGCGACTCAAAAATCGTTAACATTTGGATTGAGCGTATTTGCTGCGGCAGTTGTGGGCGTCGTTGCTGCTACCGGAGGTGGGTTGATACGAGATGTTTTACTCCGCCAAGACCCAAGAAATCTCTTACCCGGCCAACTCTACGGCATACTCGCCGTGATCGGGGTACTTATATTCTTAACTGTTGACATATATTTTGGCACTAACTCACACGTTGCAGCGTGGATAGCAATCATTACTGTGTTTATTACGCGCCTGCTTGCTATTAAATTTAACTGGCGTACCCGCGCTGTTATAGACATGAGCGATCCAAGCGAGCTGCTTGTTAACCAAATGAGGCCTTTTCCGCATACGTTCAAAGGCCCCTTATACAAAACTGAAAACGCAATTCCAGTAAGAGAAAAGGAAGCCAAACGCCGCCCAGACCATGAGTAAGAAACTTACTATCTACGGCAGCCGACTAGACCGTATCGATACATTTGTACTAGCCGGAGTCATGACAATATTCATAACTAGGGCATTTTTGGCTATCGCAGACTATCCAAAGATCGGCGATGACTCACTCCATATTGCACACGTTTTGTTTGGTGGTATTTTCTTAACTATGGCATTTTTGCTGTTGCTACTCGCAGATAAGCCCAATAAGCTGTTCGCGAGCCTCCTCGGCGGCATTGGCTTTGGGTTGTTTATAGACGAAGTTGGTAAATTTGTTACCAACGACAACGATTATTTCTACCAGCCAGCTGTCGGTATTATGTATGTGTCGTTTTTGCTCATTTGGTTTATATGTAGACTTATTATTGTCCGTAACGAAAAGCTGCCTTTCTTATCTCCGGCTGAATGGCCGGATAAACTTTGGATGAAGCAGCTTATTATTGGCTGGAGTATTATCCAGGTTATTGTAGGTGTAACAGTTTTAGCTATTGTAATTATAGGCGGGCTCAGCTCGGCAAATGAGCTATTACGCATCACTATACTCGGCATTATAAGCGGGCTTATCTATGCTGGCGCTGTAGCACGCGGCATATACCAATACTATTATCGTAATATAAGCGATGCCGCCCACACGCTGCGCGGGGCAACGCTGTTTTGTATTGTGGCATTTTATCCGTTTCTGTATTTTAAATATCCGCTCGAGGCAACGGTTGGGCTATTGCCAACATTCTTGGTAGCAATTGGCTTGTCAGAGATTTCCGTCGTAAGCTTACTAAAGAAATTACTGCTCAAACAACACAAACTGTAACATAGGTTATATCGCACAATTCTTTTGTTGGTATACTAAGGATATATAAGCGGAGGGAATTTTATGTTTACACTACCAGATTTGACGTATAACTACGATGCGTTAGGAAAATATATCAGTAAAGATATCATGGAGCTGCACCACAGCAAGCATCACCAGACATATGTTGATAAATTAAATGCCGCACTCGAAAAAGCGCCCGAACTACAAGATAGGCCGCTTGCTGAACTTATTAGTAATCTCGATGCAGTACCTGAACAGATACGCGTAGCGGTGCGTAATCATGGCGGCGGACATTATAATCACACGCAATTTTGGCAATGGATGTCTCCAGAAGGCGGCGGCGAGCCAACTGGCGAACTAGCAGAGGCACTAAAAGAAAAATATGGCAGCTACCAGCAGTTTATTGACGCTTTCAAAGAAAAAGCACTGGGTGTTTTTGGTAGCGGCTGGGCATGGCTACAACCCGACCTATCTATTACAACCACCGCAAACCAGGATTCGCCAATTATGACAGGTGATAAGGAGCCGCTCCTCGGGCTTGATGTATGGGAGCATGCTTACTACCTTGATTACACCTACAATCGAGGTGACTACATTGATGCGTGGTGGCATGTTGTAAACTGGCAAGAAGTAAGCCAGCGATTCGGTAGATAATCGCAGGCCAAGCTTAGATATATTGCTTTTTTTGAATATATAAAAATGCAAAAATTCCCGGTATAATCGGCAGCCAGTACGATGCCAGCCTGTAACTTAAGGCTATTGCCAGTGCTACGCCGCTATCAATGCCGTAGGCAACAAGCACTGCGGTAATGCCCGCTTCTGCGCCCAACACTCCGCCGGGCGTTGGTGTAACTGTTGCCGCAAATACGCCGCCAGAAAGTATAATAAGTATCGTTTCCAGGGGCAGAGTAACCGAGAAAGCTCTCATGACAAGCGTCAGTGCTAGCGCATGAAGCAGCGTATTGAGCATGGCGCACACGAGCGCACGGCTCACTGCCAGCTTTCGGGTTCTGTATAGTAATAGTGTTGCGAGTAACTGATGGAAAAAGCTGCTAATCCGCCCAGATGGTTTGTTACGATAAAAGATAACAAACAAGAGTCCTGCAATGCCGGTAACTACAGCTGCATATATCCCTATCTTTTGCATATCCAGCGTATGCTCGGGCAAAATGCTCATTCCAAAAACAAGCAGCACAAGAATAACAAGCATAATATGGGCACAAAGCCCTACAGCTGTGTTCATAGCAACCACTGCAGATGAGCGAGCGAGCGTATGGTGCTGTTTATATAGAAAGCGTATAAAAAGGCTGATTCCGCCAATTCCTGCCGGTACAAGCCGGTTAATAAACATGCCGGCATACTGTACAAGCGCTAATCTAGAAAATCGAATCGGCTTAAAAATTAACTGGCTATACGTCAAGGCAGCACTTAAGCCAGCGAGTAGTATTGCCGCATAGGCAGCAACGATAAACTCAACTCGAGCCGTTTTAATGGCAGTAATACTGTTATGAAACTGCCCGAGCTGCGGAATAAGCACATATGCCGCAAGTACAATAATGATAAAAAATACAAGTTGACGCCAGTTGGCCTGAATAAGAGGTTTTTGTTTCATAATGACACGTATAGTATAGCAAAACTTACCTGCATACTACGCAATACTAAGCGCTTATGCTATCATTATAGTAATGTGAAACGTAATCTCTATCGGTTATTCTTAGGGGGGCTGTGCGTACTTGGTGCGTACCTTTTGTACTGGGTGTACCAAAACTGGCACATGCTAGATGTCTTAAATCCGGCCGGCTCTATTGCCAGCGATCAGCGTAATATATTATTTTTCGCGTGCGCACTAAGCCTTATTGTGATTGTGCCGGTGTTTATCTTAATCTTCTTTATAGCCTGGAGATACCGCGATACCAACAAGAAACAGGTGAAGTATTTGCCAAAATGGGATCATAACCATAAGCTTGAAGCTATCTGGTGGGGAATTCCGATTATTTTAATCCTTATTCTAGCTGTTGTCACTTGGGTTAGTTCACATGCACTCGACCCATATAAACCACTTGCTTCCACAAAGAAACCGCTCACTGTCCAAGTTGTTGCGCTCGACTGGAAATGGCTGTTTATCTACCCTGAGCAGGGAGTTGCGTCTGTTGGACACCTCGAGATACCTGAAGAAACGCCTATTAATTTCTTGATAACTTCAGATGCACCAATGAACTCTTTCTGGATACCTAAGCTCGGCGGACAAGTCTATGCTATGGCAGGTATGCAAACAAAACTCCATTTGATTGCTAATGAAACTGGCACCTATAATGGCATGTCTGCAAACATCAGCGGCGAGGGGTTTGCACATATGCGATTTACCGTGAACTCCGTAACTGAGGGTAAATTTGGCGAATGGGTGAATAATACGCGCCACTCACAAAATATTTTGAACAAGCAAACCTATGAAGAGCTTGCTAAACCAAGTATCAAGCACCCAGTAACTCTCTACTCTTCGGTTGAGCCAGGCCTGTATGATACAGTGTTAATGAAATACATGGCTCCGCCAGCAGATAAGCGGGAGGAGAGCAGTAATGACTAAAGAAAAACAGGGGACACTATGCTAGGGCGACTAACTTGGGATGCATTACCGCATGACATGATTGTACTTGGCGGCGCTGTATCAATGATACTTGGTGCGCTTACAGTTATCGCTGCCTTAACGTACTTTAAAAAATGGAAATGGCTCTGGAAAAACTGGATTACTTCTCTCGATCCGAAGAAAATCGGTATTATGTACGCCATTGTTTCAGGCTTGATGCTCCTTCGCGGCGCAACCGATGCCGCAATGATGCGGACACAGCAAATCCTTTCAACTGGCGATTCCCAAGGCATATTAAGCTCCGACCATTTCCAGCAAGTATTCTCCGCACACGGTACCATTATGATTTTCTTTGTTGCCATGGGGCTTATCTTTGCGGTTATGAACTTGATCGTACCACTACAGATAGGCGCCCGCGACGTAGCGTTTCCGTTTATGAACTCAGTGAGTTTCTGGTTGTTTGCAGCTGGCATGTTGCTCGTAAACCTTTCGTTAATGCTCGGTGAGTTTTCGGCGGCTGGTTGGCTAGCATACCCTCCATTATCCGGGCTCGAGTACAGCCCGGGCGTTGGTGTTGATTATTGGCTCTGGGCACTCCAGATTGCTGGGGTAGGAAGCTTGCTGTCAGGTATAAATTTCTTTGTGACTATACTCAAAATGCGCGCCCCAGGTATGACACTCATGAAAATGCCAATATTTGTTTGGAGTATCGTAGGTAGCGTTATATTGATCATGGCTGCATTTCCTATCCTAACCGCAACACTAGGTATGCTCTCGCTTGATAGGCTACTCGGCATGCATTTCTTTACCTCAGGCTCCGGCGGCAATCCAATGATGTATATTAACTTGATTTGGGCGTGGGGACACCCAGAAGTATATATTTTAGTGTTACCAGCGTTTGGAATTTTCTCAGAAGTAGTAGCCACATTCTCTGGTAAGCGATTGTTTGGCTACACCTCGATGGTTTGGGCAATTGCTGCTATTACATTCTTGTCATTCACCGTATGGCTCCATCACTTCTTCACTATGGGTTCTGGTGCTAATGTGAACGCTTTCTTCGGTATTATGACGATGATTATTGCCGTTCCAACGGGTGTAAAAGTCTTTAACTGGCTCTTTACTATGTACCGCGGAAAAGTACGCTTTAAAACACCAATGCTTTGGTTTATGGGTTTTGTGACGTGCTTTACTATTGGTGGCGTAACAGGCGTACTTTTGGCTGTGCCAGCGATTGATTTTCAGGTACACAACAGCCTATTCCTTGTTGCACATTTCCATAACATGATTATCCCTGGAGTAGTGTTTGGTATGTTTGCCGGGCTTACCTATTGGTGGCCGAAATTCACTGGCTTTACGCTCAATGAAACACTCGGGAAATGTGCATTCTGGTGCTGGTTCGTTGGGTTCTTGTTGGCATTCATGCCGCTGTACGTACTTGGCTTTATGGGTGCTACAAGGCGAATTGATCATTACGATGCATCGCTTGGCTGGCAGCCGCTCTTTATTGTTGCCGCTATTGGCGTAGCCGTTATCGGACTGGGTGTTGCATTCCAAATAGTACAACTTGGCTACAGCATTTGGAAACGTAACGAAAACCGCGTCGGTGATGACCCATGGAACGCACGCACGCTCGAATGGAGCACCAGCTCGCCACCACCAGCTTATAACTTTGCCACCTTGCCACAGGTAACCGAACGTGATGCGTTCTGGGAGATGAAAGAAAGCACGAAGAAACCTGATAAGCAAAAAATACAAGATATAGAAATGCCCAAAGATACTGGTGCCGGATTTATTATTGCCACCTTTTCACTTGTAGCTGGTTTTGCACTGGTGTGGCATATTTGGTGGTTGGCGCTTGTTGGCCTCGTTGGCATCATAACAACGCTCATAATTCACTTATCAAAAGACGATTTCGAGCACACAATAACTGCTAAAGAAATTTCCGCCACAGAGGCAGTGGCAAAAAGGAAGCACGCATGAGCCAACATAAAGACACTCACCACGTAGACGCTACCTCGAAAACAATGTTTGGCTTTTGGTCGTATATCATGACTGATCTCATTCTCTTTGCAAGTATCTTTGCTACCTATGCAGTGCTACGCAACAACACGTTTGGCGGTCCATCTGGCAAAGACATCTTTGACATGCCGTTTGTCTTAACCGAAACGATGCTGCTGCTTACCAGCAGCTTTACTGCTGGCCTGGCAATGCTAGCAATCTACCGCAAGCATACGCGAGCTGCGTTGGCACTCTTTGCAATAACATTTGCACTCGGAGCTGGCTTCTTGGCTATGGAATTATACGAATTCAATCATCTCGTGCACGAAGGGTACAGTTGGCGAGAAAGCGCCTTCTTATCAGCATTCTTTACACTTGTCGGTACGCATGGGTTACATATTTTATCTGGACTTATTTGGCTCGCGGTACTCATGTTCCAAATAAAACGCCGCGGCATTACCGTTCACACCGCGCGGCGGGCAGGCTTATTTAGTTTATTCTGGCACTTCCTTGATATCGTCTGGATATTTATCTTTACATTTGTATATCTCATGGGGGTACTGTAATGGCAAAAAACACACAACACCACGGCACCGTTACCTCATACATTATTGGATTCACGCTGTCTGTCGCATTCACGTTACTTGCGTTTTATATCGCCACTAGCAACGGGCTCGCCGAACGCTCAGCATTCGTGCTCATTGTTATCCTAGCGATAGCCCAACTCCTCGTACAGCTCTTCTTTTTCCTCCATATGGGCAAAGAATCCAAACCACGCTGGAATCTTATGATGTTCGGTTTTATGGCTGTGGTAATCGGTATCGTAGTTATTGGTTCGCTGTGGATTATGCATAATCTCGACTACAATATGATGCCCCAGCATACTATGGACCAGCACATGCTAGAAGAGAGTAACAAAGGGTTTTAGCCTTGTCAGTGCTACACAAGTATTACTTGCTCACAAAGCCCGGTATTGTACGCGGCAACCTCATGACAGCCGTTGCAGCTTTCTTTTTTGCTGCCAACGGTACTATAGATTGGCTGCTATTCGCAGCGATCGCGATTGGTACAACTTGTATCGTCGCATCTGGCTGCGTATTCAATAACTACCTCGATCGCGGTATCGATAAAGTGATGCTACGCACCCAAAAACGTTCGCTTGCCGCCGGAGATATCCCTAATATGCATGCTCTCGTATACGCAACTGTGCTTAGCATCATCGGCTTTGCCTGGCTCATTTTATTCACCAACATAATCACCGTACTGTTGGGGCTTATAGGTATTATTGGTTATGTATTGGTGTATGGCTGGGCAAAGCGGAACACTGTTCATAGTACGCTCATTGGCAGCATACCCGGCGCGACCTCGCTGACAGCCGGCTATACTGCCGTAACCGGGAGCTTCGACCTTATCGCATTACAGCTTTTTATTGTTATGGTCTGTTGGCAGATGCCACATTTTTACGCCATCGGCATATATAGGCGCAAAGATTATGCTGCCGCAGCACTGCCGATACTTTCCGTCAAAAAGGGCATTGCCGCCACCCGCCAAGAAACCCTCTTATACATGATCGCGTTCGCTATTGCTACGTTTGGGTTATTCATCGTAGCCGATATGAGTTATACCTATTTAATTGTTATAGCACTGTGTAATATATGGTGGCTGCGTGTTGCGATACAAGGATTTAGCACCAAAGCAGGGAAAGCAACCATCACATGGGCGCATAAAATCTTTGGAATATCACTTTTGATACTGATGCTGTTTTCAGCTCTTATCGCGTTCAACTACTGGCTACCGTAACCTAAAACAACACAGAAAAAACACAGCCTATAACTCTTCTTATTATAAGATTATACCATAGTTCTTATGGTAATACAATACCTAAGGAAAAGTAGAGAAACGTACTAAAAGTTCTTGCGAATGTGCTTGAAAGAGTAATCCCAGGTAGCATTAGCCTTTTTGCGGGGGTTAAAGATACCGTCCGGGTCAAAAATATGCTTTGTTTCTTTGAAATAACCGAGAACCTTTTTGCCATACATTTGTTCAAGCCACGGACCGCGAACCAGGCCATCGTTATGCTCACCCGAGAGAGAGCCGCCGTATTTTAGGACAAGATTATTTACTTCTTTCATGGCAGGCAAGATCTTATCACGTTCTTCTTCTATTTCGATGTTCATAAGGGGTATGATATGGAAATTACCGTCGCCCATATGTCCAGCAATGGTAGCAAAAAGCTTGTATTTCTTAATTATTTTTCTGATTTTAGGCAGGAATTCTGCAAGGTGTTCGGGGTTTACAATAAAATCGTCAATAAATGGGGCAGTGTGCTTGTCTTTAACTTTGCTGCGCAAGATCTGGAAACTATGGCGGCGCATAATCCAAAACTTT
Source organism: uncultured Candidatus Saccharibacteria bacterium (assembly GCA_964438085.1). Lineage (GTDB taxonomy): Bacteria > Patescibacteriota > Saccharimonadia > Saccharimonadales > UBA4665 > CALBGR01. The sequence goes on from CAYTIU010000001.1 coordinate 19,424, forward strand.
TCACCTTTTGCCTCAGTTGGAGCCTCCTCAAACCCGGTGATGCCATAGTACTTGCTCTTAGATTCCAGTTCTTTACGTAAAGCATGGATTTTATCAGCTATTTTCTTAGTATCGTTCCCTTTGATCGAAACCATTAAGATAAGCTTCGGTATGCCTCGCAGGAGCATGAGTGCTTCTGGCGTAAGGCTCAAGAGAAGACGAACGAACTTCCGAGGCCCAAGTAACTTTAAGAACGCGGGCATGAACCTCATTGACAGCCAGAGCGTATTATCGTCAAAGGCTTCAAATCTGGATGGTTTTTTATCAACAACTACTTTTATGAGTTCGCCCAGGTGCTTCATGTCATTCATAAATATCACTAGCAAGCCCTCGTCAGAGCGCGCATCAGTAAGACGAAACTCTATATCGGTAATAAGGCCGAGCGTACCCTGGGCGCCTACAATAGCTTGTGTTAAGTCAAAAACACCCTTTTCGCGGTCCCAGACATTCCATAAATGGTAACCGGTTGAATCTTTGCTGACGTTAGGCTTGGCTGCCTTGATGGCGTCATAATTATCGTCAAGGAGTTTAAACATCTTCTGGTAGACTTCGCCCTCGAAGTCTTTTTGTGCCATTTTTTTGTCTAGCTCAGACTTAGTGAGCGGCTTAACAATACGCTTCACTCCATCGGCAAATACAAATTCAAGTTGGTTAACAAAATCCTCGGCTTTGCCGTATTCGATAGATTTTTCGCCGCCTGAATTGTTGCTAACCATACCGCCAACCGTACAAAGCTCCCGAGAAGCTGGGTAAGTGGGCATAAGGACGCCTTTTTTCTTGGCTTCCGCATCAAAATCCCGGAAAAAAACGCCGGGCTGAACCTGGGCTGAGTGATCATCAATGCGCTCGATCTTTGTGAAATACTTCTTAAAATCAACAATCACTGAATCGTTAATCGCGCCGCCGCTCATGTCAGTTCCGGCTGAGCGCCCAGTGAGAGAAAGGTTAGGGATATGCTTTTTTTCTTGCCGGGCAAGTTTTACTAAAATGGATACATCTTCAGTATCTTTTGGAAATACAATAAGTTCTGGCACGATTTCAAACAAGCTGGCATCGTGGCTGTAAAAATCTTTGGCGCTTGCACTGTCGTCGAGATCACCCTGAAAACCAGCGTCGCGTAATTTTTGTTTAAACCCGTCCATTTATACTCAAGCATAACCTGTATAGGCTATTTTTGCAACACGGTTATGGTTAGTGGTATACTACTGGTAAGAATGGGTCTGAATATATAGCTATGGCGAAACAAAAAATAGTTGTGGTCGGTGGTGGATTTGGCGGTGTTAAGGCTGCGCTTGAACTGGCCGAAGACAATCGGTTCACTGTAACACTTGTATCAGATAGGGATTGTTTTGAATACCACCCTACGCTTTATCGCACAGCAACCGGCGGCCTTACCAGCCAATCGCAAATTCCACTCAAGACAATTTTTACCGGTAAACCAGTGAAGATTATTATTGATACAGCTACAAAACTTGATCGCAAGCAAAAAACACTTACCACCAAGGGTGGTAAAAAAATGAGTTACGACGACATTGTTTTATCACTCGGTACGGTTACTAATTACTTCGGTATTAAGGGTTTGGCGGAATATACGTTTGGTATAAAGTCAATTAAAGATATTGAGAAATTTAAATCGCATATCCACCAGCAGCTTAATGACAAGCTTGAACCAGATTTGCGCTATATTATCGTTGGCGGCGGCCCAACAGGTGTTGAGCTTGCCGCAGCTTTGCCGTCATATTTGTATCGCATTATGAAAAATCACGGTATTCGCGGGCGAAATGTTAAGGTACACCTGGTAGAGGCAGCGCCTCGTTTAATGCCAAATATGCCAAGATCAACTTCGCGGGCAATTAGGCGCCGGTTGCGCATTTTGGGCGTTACGCTTCATCTTGGCAAGCCAGTTGAAGGCGCTACTGCCGACAGCTTAACTGTTGGTGGCAAATCTATTCGAAGCAACACCATTGTCTGGACAGCTGGAACTGCTAACAATCCGTTTTTTGCAACAAATAACTTCGCTTTTGGGCCACGTGGTAAAGTGGCAGTGAATGTGTACTTGCAGGCAGATGAGCATATATACGTACTTGGCGACAATGCAAACACCCCTTATAGCGGCATGGCGCAAACTGCCATATTGGACGGCATGTTTGTAGCAGAAAATATTAAACGCGCAGCAAGCGGCAGGGACCTCAAACCTTACAAGCCAAAAAAACCTATCTATGCGACTCCTGTAGGATATGGATGGGCAGCAGTGCTCTGGCGGAAAATGGAAATTTTTGGCATATTCGGTTGGGCGCTCCGTAAGGCAGCCGATGCAAAGGCATTTAGTGAACTCCAACCAGCGCTCCAGGCAACTCGGCAATGGTTTACTGAATTCGGTGAGCAAGAAGACTGCAGCGTATGCAGTAAAGTGCTGACAAAAGCCAAATAGACACTAGGCAGAGTGCTACAATAGAGATAGATATGGGAAATGAATTTGAAGCCGCCTATAAACTGGTGAGCAAAAACAAGGAGCAAAAAAAAGCGGTTGATACAACCGAAGGTCCGCTTTTGGTTATTGCAGGGCCGGGAACTGGAAAAACGCAAATACTCAGCGTGCGCGTTGGTAAGATTTTGCAAAATAATCCCACTATTCTGCCAAGCAATATTTTGTGCCTTACATTTACCGAAACTGGAGCTACAAATATGCGCGAACGGCTCACGCGTTTTATCGGGCAAGATGCGTACAGTGTGACTATTAGTACGTACCATGCATTTGGTAGTGAGCTAATCCGGAGGTTTCCAGAATATTTCACCGAAACCCGTTTGCAAAATCCGGTTGACGAGCTTGGTAAATATCAGATTTTCTCTGATATTGTTGACAGGCTAAGCTACCGAAACCCGCTCAAGCAGACACGACATCATATCCGTGATCTTATGAGTACGGTAAGCGAAGTAAAGCGTGCCTTACTTTCAAGCAGCGACCTTAGAAATATCGCCGAAGAAAATCTTGTAACTATACAGGCGCTTAATAAAGATTTGGCAGGTATCTACGCTGATTTCAAAAGAATGCCACGCAAATTAGATGAAGCGCTACCGTATTTCATGCAAACACGCGAAGTGTTGGCTGGAGCTCTTCCGGCGCAACCGGCACATAAAAATTTCGGTAGCCTGGCAAGCGTTGCGCTACAAGAACTCGATACTGCGCTCGAGGCAGCAGAGTCTATGGGTAAGCCAAATGCATTAACTGCCTGGAAAAATACCTGGCTTGCAAAGAGTAGTGATAATACTTTTGTACTCGTAGGGGAACTTGCATCTAGACGCCTACAGGCGCTTGCAGATATCCTAGATTCGTACCAAGCCGCGCTTGAATCACGCGGGCTCTATGATTTTGACGATATGATCCTACGTGCCATTGAAGCCTTGCAAAAGCATGATGATCTCAAGTATACGCTCCAGGAGCAGTACCAATACATTTTATTAGATGAATTTCAGGATACTAACAAATCACAATTACAACTTGTGCAACTACTTACCGATAATCCTGTGCACGAAGACCGTCCAAACGTTATGGCAGTGGGCGATGACGACCAGGCAATTTATGCATTCCAGGGCGCGCAATACTCTAATATGGTTGACTTTTATTCGCTTTATACAGATGTTGCGTTAGTTAATTTAAGCAAGAATTACCGTTCCCATACGCATGTTTTAGAAACTGCCGCGCGTATCACCAGCCAAATTGAAAATCGAGTCTTTTCAAAACTCGAGAATATGACAAAACAGCTCGTTGCTGCAAACAAGGATTTACCAGCTGCCGAAATAGACCGAGTTGAGTTTGCAAGCGACATTGCACAGTATGATTGGATTGCTGATCAGATCGAGCAAAAAATTAAAGCTGGCGTGAAGCCAAGCGAAATCGCGGTGCTCGCACCGCGACACAAACAACTGGAGCCTCTTGTTGCATGTCTCAATAACCGCGATATTCCACTGCGTTACGAGAAACGGGAAAACATCTTGGATGCGCCGGTGGTAAAGCAGATTATTATCATGAGTAAGCTTGTCCACGCCCTAGCTGACGAAAATTTGAGTGTTGCAAACGCGCTCTGGCCACAAGTGCTCAGTTTTGAGTTTTGGCAACTTTCAACCAGCCGTATCTGGGAGCTTTCGTGGCAAGTCCAAGATAGCAAGGGGCGTTCAAACTGGAGCAAAATACTTCTTGAAAATGAGGATACCGCACTGCGATCAGCAGCTTTACTCTTTTTAAAACTGGCGCATCTTGCCGGAAATACACACTACGAAACAATGTTGGATTATCTGATTGGCAACGCAAAACTTGATACCGGAGAAGCTGATTTACCGCAAGTACTCTCGCCGCTGCGCGACTACTATCTAAACAGCAATGTCCAAAAAAACTACGCTAACTTGTTTTATGAAACCATTTCACACATTACTGTACTACGAGCTACGCTACATGAATATCAGAGTACGCAAGATACGGCATTACTGCTTAGTGATATGCTTACGCTCATAGAGCTGTATGAGTCTGCTGAACAGCGCATGATAAACACCAGTCCTTACACACAACACGCCGAAGCAGTGCAGCTCATGACAGTGTTCAAGGCTAAAGGTCTTGAGTTTGAGCACGTCTTTTTACCATCATGCCAGGATGATGTCTGGGGCGGCTCAGGTTACGGAGGCAGCAACAAACTTACGTTGCCAGCAAATATTATGCCCATACGCCACAGCGGCGCAACAGATGACGAACGTTTGCGCATCTTCTTCGTAGCGATTACCCGGGCAAAATATGGGCTCCATATTTCTAGCTACACAAGCACATACGCTGGCAAGGCAACGAAACGTCTCAAATACCTTGACGAGCAGCAACAAACAGACCAAAGCTTTAAGACGCTTATACTACCTGAACCGCGCCAGACAGTCCGGCACGTCGACCATGAGCCGCCAACCATTGAGAGCCTGGAACTTAATTGGTATGCCCGCCACCTTGCATTTACTGGTGACGTTAAGCTCTATACGCTCCTCAAAGACCGTCTGGCGCTATATCAGCTAAGCCCAACGCATTTAAATACGTTTACCGACTTGCTCTATGGCGGGCCGCACGCGTTTTTCTTTAATATCTTGTTACGTTTTCCGCAAGCGCCTTCGGTTGACGGGCAATTTGGAAGCGCAATTCATGAGACATTGGAATGGTTCCAGTATCAAGTTGATGAACAGGGCAAACTACCCGATAAGCAAGCCGTGATAAGCTTTTTTACGCATCGCATGAAAGCTAAAAAACTGCCAAAGTGGCAGCTCGATATAGAAGTTGAACGCGGCGAGAGCGCACTTAAAAGCTATCTTACGCAGCGCGGGCATATCTTTAAGCCAGGCGATAAAACTGAGGTTAATTTCCGTAATGAAAATGTAGTGATCGACGAAATACGCATGGCTGGCAAAATAGATCGGCTCGAAATTGACACAAAACAAAAGACTATCACTGTTATTGACTACAAAACGGGGAAGAGTTTTTCGTCATGGGCAAACGACGCTAAGCTCCATAAATATAAACAGCAGCTGTATTGCTATAAGCTACTTATAGAACATTCGAACACTTACCGTGATTATACGGTTACTGAGGGGCGGTTAGAATTTATTGAACCAAACGATGAAGGTAAGATTATGCACTTGCCATTGGCTTTCGAAGATGCTGAGTTGGCAAAAACCAGGAAACTTTTACAGGCTTTATGGCACGCCGTCCAGGAGTTACAGTTTCCAGACACAAGCAGCTATCCCGCCACACTCACGGGTATAAAAGCCTTTGAAAAAGAGCTACTCGATAATCTCGAGTAGCTCTAGTTATAGAAAACGCACTATTTTTATTTCTTTTTCTTGGCTGTCGTTTTCTTGCGTGTAGCTTTAGTCTTAGCTTTAGCTTTAGCTGCAGGTTCAGCAACAATAGCTGCTTTACCAGCTCTTGCTACTACTGATGGCTTGTTAGTCGAAGCAAAGAGTAGGTTATAAAGATTGAAACCAATAATTGCGCCAAGGACAGGACCGAGTACATAGGTACCCCATACCCATGAGTGTGCGCCAAGTGCCACTGCTGGGTTTAGGAAACCAGAAGATGCCACAGATGCCACCATAATACCAAGTGTTAGTGAGCCGCCAATTGTGAGCGCTTTTGCTGCATCATCGAGCTTTTGGAATAGTGCAGCAGCAATACCAAAGGCAAATACTGCCGTACCCACTACTTCTGCTACGAGAATTTTTGTGTCATATTCGCCAGCGTTAGCCCAACTCTTTTCGGTTAGGTAACTAAAGAGCGCGTATGCTGCTAAACCACCGAGCAACTGAACAGCAATGTAGAGCACTGTTTGCAACGTACTTAATTTACGTATTGTCCAAAGTCCAACCGCAATCGCCGGGTTAATAACAGCTCCAGATACGTTGCCAATTGCAAATACCATCAAAAGCATCGCAAGGCCGGCGCCAAACGACACAAAGTATCCTATCCCAATATTTGATGTACTTACTGCTAATACCGTGAGTGCGAGCAGTGCCGTCCCGAGAAACTCCGCCACGAGCGCAGCAACCTTTTGCTTAGTAAACATAGAAACCCTCCGTTAGTTATATGGGTATAGCATAACGACTCAGATAAAAAACCGCAAGGGATTTATTTAGCGGCGGCGGCGCAGTTGGGCAACGTGCAAGCGAACCTCTTGGCGATCTACGATACTTTGCGCATGCTCAAGTTCAGTTTGGTTTTTTGCGTTTGTAAGCATAGCTTGTGCGGTGGCACGAGCTTTTTCGGCTTCTTGCTCATTAATATCATCACCAGCATCAGCCTCATCGACTAATACCGTAACTCCATCACCTGTAATTTCAAGTACACCGCCGTATGTCGCAAAGTGCTCTAGCAGTTGGTCTGGATCATTCTTTTCTTTACGAATTGTCACAACCCCAGGTTTTAAAACACTAATTAATGGCTCGTGACCAGGGAATACGGTAATTTCGCCAGCCGCGGTTGGCAGCGTGATAGAATACGCATCTTGGCTAAACTTTACGCCTTCTAGTGCTACTAATTGAAACTTCATTATTTTACTTCCGTAATTGAACCCTTCATGTAGAACGCAGATTCTGGCTTATGGTCATGTTTACCATCAATAATTTCACGAAATGATGACACTGTATCTTTAAGCGACACATATTGGCCTTTGTTACCGGTAAATTGTTCAGCAACGTGGAATGGCTGGCTTAAGAATCGCTGGATACGGCGTGCGCGGTCAACAGTTTTCTTATCTTCTTCAGACAGCTCTTCCATACCAAGAATCGCAATAATGTCTTGCAGGTCCTTATAACGCTGCAAAATACGCTGTACTTCACGGGCTACATTGTAATGCTCTTCACCAACAATCTCTGGGTCTAGGATTGTTGAGTTACTATCGAGCGGATCAACTGCCGGATAGATACCGATCTCTGTCAAAGCACGGTTTAGCGTAATGGTTGAGTCTAAGTGTGCGAAGGTTGTTGCTGGAGCCGGGTCAGTAAGGTCGTCTGCTGGCACATACACTGCCTGGACAGAAGTAATCGAACCCTGTTTCGTAGAGGTAATGCGCTCCTGTAAAGCACCCATTTCTTGCTGCAAGTTTGGCTGATAACCCACTGCAGATGGCAAACGTCCGAGTAGGGCAGACACTTCAGAACCAGCCTGTGTAAAACGGAAGATATTGTCAACAAAGAAAAGCACGTCTTTACCTTCATCGCGGAAACCTTCGGCTATCGTAAGCCCGGAGAGCCCTACACGCAAGCGCGCGCCAGGTGGTTCGTTCATTTGTCCGAATACGAGGCTCGTGTTTGGAAGCACGCCTGATTCTTTCATCTCGTCATACAGGTCGTTACCTTCGCGCGTACGCTCACCAACGCCCGCAAATACCGAGTTACCACTGTGGAATTTAGCAATGTTACCAATAAGCTCCTGGATCAGCACGGTTTTACCAACGCCCGCGCCGCCAAAAAGCCCAACCTTACCACCCTTAAGAACAGGGCAAATAAGATCGATAACTTTAATACCTGTTTCAAGCACTTCTACTGAACCGCTTTGATCAGTAAACACCGGTGGAGCCTTATGAATTGGTGCGCGTTCGGTAAACTTTGTATCACCGCCATCAATTGGTTCGCCAACTACATTAAACATACGCCCGGATGTCTTGTCGCCAACAGGCACTGAAATTGCTGTGCCGGTTGGAATAACTTCGCCGCCACGCACTAAGCCATCTGTGCTCGAGAGCGCAATAGTACGAACACTAGTTTCACTGAGGTGCTGCGCAACTTCTAACACAATCGTGGTATCCTGCGTTTTAATATGAAGTGCGTCTAAAATTGCCGGCAAATGTCCTTTTTCAAATTCAACATCTACTACCACGCCAATAACTTGGGTGATTTTACCATTTTTAGCCTTAACTTTTTCCTTTGTTGCTGTTGTCATTATTCTTCTCCTTCTAGTATATCTCTTAATACTGCTTCACCAATTGGGTTTATCATTGCTTCAAGCTGTTCCATCTCTTCTGTCGCACGTTCAAGGTCAAGGGTTGCTGGCGTAAGTGGGGCAATTGGTCCTTGCATAAAACTCTCGTCGCACGAAGTCCTATAGATTATAGGTGTTAATGCAATATTCCTCATTTATTTTATTGCCTCCGTACCGCCAGATATTTCAGCTAATTCTTGCGTAATTGCTGCCTGGCGCGCCGTATTAAACTCTAACGTTAAATCCTCTACAATATCGGTTGCGTTATCGGTTGCGTTCTTCATAGCTAGCATGCGCATTGAGTGCTCACTAGCAGCCGTTTCAAGCAGTATTTGATAGAGCTGGGCTTCCAGTAGCCGTAAGGTTGCTGCGTCTAAAAGCTCTTCAACAGAAGGTTCTATCTCAGCGCTGGCAATGTCGGCAGACACTTCTTCGGTCTCAAAGCCTGCAGGCAAAAGCGGCTGCACTTTAACTTCTTGACGGATAGTTGATATAAATTGGGTGTAAATAATATCAACTGCATCTATTTTTTTCTCAACAAACAACTCAACGACTGTATTGAGCAGGGGGCGCAATTCATTCGCAGTTGGCTTGTCAGGAAAATCTTGGTATACCGCTATAACATCTTGTTTTGCTAAGCGGGTCGCTGCATTAGCAGCTTGACGCCCAACTGCAATTAAAGAGGTTTTTACGTGCTTTTTATCGTCTTCGAGCAACTCCCGTACCGTTTGGCGAGTAATATTTGAGTTATAGGCACCAGCAAGCGTTTTATCGCTGGCTATCATGATGATTGCCCGATTTTTAATTGGCCGCTCTTCAAACAAAGCGCCTCCTTGTGCAGCTGTCGTGCCAAGGCTTTTGAGATGTGTTAGTATCTCGCGGGCGAGCCGTGCATACTCACGAGGACCCTCAGCAGCTTCTTGCGCCCGGCGCAGTTTACTCGCAGCGACCATCTGCATGGCACGTGTAATCTGCTTCGTATTCTTAACCGAAGTAATCCGTCGTTTAATTTGCTGCCGAGATGCCATATATACTAATCCTTAAATCCTTTAGCAATTTTTTTAGCAGCTTCAGTAATTGTTTTGACAATTTCGTCAGTCGGCTTATCGCCCTTGTTCAACGTTTTAACTACGTCTTTATGGTCATTCTCAATGACTGCCAAAATCTGCTCTTGCGCATCTTTAATAGCCCCAATAGATACCTCATCAAGTGCGCCATGAGTCGCAGCAAGCAAGGTAACAACCTGTTCAGCAATACTCATTGGCTGATATTGTTTCTGCTTAAGCAGCTCTGTTAAGCGCTGGCCGCGATCAATCGTCTTCTTAGTTTCAGGATCAAGATCACTGCCAAACTGAGCAAAGCTTGCAAGCTCACGGAACTGCGCTAATTCAAGGCGCAGGCTTCCGGCAACGCTCTTAACAGCTTTTGTCTGTGCGCTACCACCCACACGTGATACTGAAAGTCCAACCGAAATTGCCGGGCGCACGCCCTGATAGAACAAGTTTGTTTCAAGGAAAATCTGGCCGTCAGTAATAGAAATTACGTTGGTTGGAATGTATGCTGAAATATCACCAGCCTGCGTTTCGATAATTGGCAGGGCAGTTAGTGAACCACCGCCAAGCGTATCGTTAAGTTTCGCTGCACGCTCCAATAAACGAGAATGAAGGTAGAAGACATCGCCTGGATACGCCTCTCGTCCTGGCGGGCGGCGAAGCAAGAGCGACATCTGGCGGTAAGCAACCGCGTGTTTAGAGAGATCATCAAAGATGATAAGCGCATGCTCGCCATTATCGCGGAAATATTCGCCCATCGCTGTACCAGCATACGGTGCGAGGTAGAGCAGTGGAGCCGGATCTGCGGGACTGGTAGCGATCACAATAGTCTGATCCATCACGCCTTCGCGTTTTAGGCGCTCTACAAGTGCAGCAACCTTTGATAGTTTCTGCCCAACTGCAACATATACGTTAATCACGCCTGTCTTTTGCTTGGCTTGGTTGATCATAGTGTCAATTGCAATTGCAGTTTTACCTGTTTGGCGGTCGCCAATAATAAGCTCACGCTGGCCGCGACCAATTGGCACCATAGTATCGATTGCCATAATACCGGTCATGAGTGGCTCATGGACGCTCTTGCGATCCATCACACCTGGAGCAGAACGCTCAATAAGACCATTCTGTTTGGTTTTAATAGAACCCTTGCCATCAAGCGGGCGCCCGAGCGGGTCGACTACGCGCCCAACGAGTTCTGGACCAACCGGAACAGATAATACTTCACCTGTAAGCGTTACTTGCGCGCCTGCGGTTACCTCAGCATCATCGCCTAAAATTACTGCGCCAATTTCGTCTTCAAGTAGGTTCAATGCAAACGCATCAACCTTGCCTCCATCAAGCGTGTCGATTTGTACCACGCTATTATAGCCAGCTTCACGTAAACCATAAATCCACGCCACGCCATCACCGACACGGGTTACAATACCGCTTTTTTCTAAGCCTTCGCGATGTTCAAGCTTACTGATCGCATCGCGTAATTCTTGGGAAAGTTCTTTAATTGCTAATTCTGCCACGTATAACTCCTCTTATAATTTTGTCGTCGCTACCAACTGCTTTAATTTACTCCGTACCGAACTGTCGAATGTATTGCTCGGGGTATATACAACCACACCACCAATCATATCTTCATCAATAGTTTCACTCGTGATAATAACTGACGAAGCTTGCTCAGCTCGCTTGATAAAATCAACTAACTGCGACCGCGTGTGGTCATCTGCCGGGCGGGCAGTCGTCATGTGTGTTGATACAACGCCGTATTT
>CAYTIU010000001.1:30781-32562 GCA_964438085.1 uncultured Candidatus Saccharibacteria bacterium
GCCGTATTTCGTTGCTAAAATATCCTCAACATCTCTGAGAAGTAGCTCCCATTGCTGTATTTGTCGTTCTTCTTGTAAGTACGCAATTACGTGCGCTACCAGTTTTTTAACAGATGCACCTGCCTTTAATTGATCGGCGATGTATTCAGCTAACTTTCGGCGCGAAATCTTCTGCATGGTGTTTATTGTGCTCCCTTAATGGCCGCATCAATAAGTGCCTTGTCGCGTTTTGTGTCAACTTTTTCACGAATAATCTTTTCTGTCGCAAGCGCCACGAGTTCGGTTGTTTCATTCCGCAAAGTAGTGCGTGCCTTGATAATATCCTGGTCAAGCTGCGCCCGCGCGTCTGTAATGATTTGCTCAGCGCGCCTCTTTGCCTTATCTTCAGCTTCTTTCACCATACTCGCTGCCTCTTTATGCGCAGTCTCAACAATTTCGGTAGATTCTTTGCGCGCTTGTTTAAAGAGTTTTTCAACTTCTTTCTGCGTTTCTTCAGCCTTGGCTTCGGCCTCATGCGCAGCAGCAACGCTTTCCTCGATTGCTTGCTCACGCTTATCGATCGCTGCAACCAAGTACGGATACACAAATTTTCGCAGTACCCAGAGCAAAATACCAAATGCTATGATCTGCAAAATAAGCAAACGCGTATCAATGCCAAGAGCACCCATAAGGGTATCATTCTTCTCAGCTCCAGTACTTGCCAATGTTTGTAGTATGAACATATCTTTCAAATATTATCTCTTAAATATACTTTGCAATAATTGCAACAATAATTGCGATGATCGCTAGCGCGTCAACAAATGAAATACCAAGAATCATCAGTGTACGAAATTCACCAATTTTTTCTGGATTACGACCAGCTGCATTTAAAGCACCGCTCACCGCAATACCCGCACCAAGTGCAGCACCTGCAGCAGCAATACCGTACGTCAAACCAAATGCTAGTTGTTCCATGTTATTTTTCTCTCCTTATTACTTCTTACTTATTTTACCTAATTCTATGCCTCATTTCCACCTGTCGCTTCTTTGTGTTTAAGTTCGGAAGGTGAATGAGCGTCATCATGACCATGTGTTGCCAGGCCAAGGGCAATAAATACTATGGTCAACATAAAGAAAATGTAGGCCTGTACGGTACCAATAAACAATTCAAAAATGTAAAACGGCGGCAAGATAGCAGGAGAGGCGTAACTGGTTAGGAAAGCTATCATCATAAGCAAAACTTCGCCAGCAAACACGTTACCAAAAAGACGCAAACTAAGGCCAACAAAACGGGAGAATTCAGCCACAAGCTCCAAAATGCCTTCAAATGCACCGACTACATCTTTAAATGGGTTGCGGAAATAGCGTCCTAAGTTACCAAACATGCCATGCTTTTTAACTGCATAGACCTGCACCATCACCATAGAAATAATCGCAAGCGCAAACGTCGTATTCAAATCGGCTGCAAGGCTCCTAAATAGCGGGATTCCATCTATTGCAATCGGGCCGACAACTGGCAAGATACCAACCCAGTAATTGATAATAATGAAGAAAAATATAGTGATTGCCAGTGGAGCAACCCGTTTGGCTGTTTTTTCGTCTTCTATTACCTCGAGTACCGTATTGTAGAGCGCCTCAAAAAGCCACTGGACACAGCTAACAAACAAGTTCTTTTCGCCGCGCTTTACTTTGCCAGCAACATAAAAGAACATCCAAAGCAGCAAGCCGCAGCCAATAATACCGGTAACCCACGCATTTGTAATAGGAAACCCAGAGATGTTAAAAACCTCTTCAGCTGGCAA
>CAYTIU010000001.1:32572-36851 GCA_964438085.1 uncultured Candidatus Saccharibacteria bacterium
AAAAAATTGAAACATGTGTACTTATTTTAATCTATCTTGACTTATTATTTACCATTTTGATCTGAGCACGCACGAGTAAAACAGCGCTTATACTCCCGCCAACAATACCGACCCCAGTAAACCACGGTGTAGTATGCCAGCTTTTGTCTGCCCACAACCCTAATAAAGTACCACCGATGGTGGGAACAAACAACCTCCACGTAACATCGCCAAATGTTGCGAGCATGATTAGCACCAATGAACGAGACGGTGCTGACGACTTTTTGTCATCATGCTGAGAGTTTGTGGACATTTCTTTTACATGATACCTATAAAATGTTCTTTATACAAGAAATTTTTACTCTTTGCGTTATCTGTTGTTTGTAATTTCTGCATACACCTGTGGGCTTTCGCCCTATTAACCGAGTGGAAATCGTGGATAGCGCGCGTGGTATAATACAAACAATGAGTGCAAATAATGTAACTATTTATAGCGCAGATTGGTGTGGTTTTTGTCACGCCACAAAAGATTATTTAGACAAAGTTGGTATTACATATACTGAGAAAAATGTTGAAGAGGATCCGGCTTTTGCCCAAGAAGCTGTCGAAAAATCCGGACAACGCGGCATTCCGGTTCTTGATATCGCCGGCGAGATCATCGTAGGTTTTGACCGCCCAAAAATCGACGCAACGTTAGAAGAAAAAAACATCTCATAAACGACCCTATAAGAACACTTGACTCTATGGAACTTTAAGTGTATACATATTGAAATAGGTTTCAGGAGGCTTTATGGAGAGATTAAGTGAGTATACTACAGACAAAACAGAGCTGAGTAAGGATGAACGTGCGGAAAGAAACAGGCAAACGCGTATTGCAGCTCAAGAATGTGCAAAATTATTTGAAATTCTTCCTAGAGAAGACGAAGGACTTTACCCGATAGATGACGAGCTGCAGGAAGCAAGAGACAGCACACCCTGGTCTATCTACTCAGAGCACGATATAGATGTCAGAGTATCTAGAAGGCGGCTCACAGAAAGATCAATGCTCGATGTTATTCTTAGAAGACCTCGAACTTACTCTAATGCAACTTATAAAATATATATTCGACCTACAAACGATACGTGTCGTCTTGGCGATTACTACGCAGGCTTTGCTGCAAAAGAACAGAATAGTACAATCTACTACAATTCTAAACCAGATGAATTCCTATCTGAATCTGAACAGCTAGAGCAAGATATTGAACTCACTACTATGCTAAAGGATATGACTACCACTTTGAGCAAGTTGGCGGACTAACTATTTGTATCTATTAAGAATTAACGTTTACTTTTAAAAAAATATTTATAGAAGTATGCTATAAGTATGAGCTTTGAGGATTTTAAGACAAAAGAATCGGTCGTTATTGTTTATACTGGCGAAAACAAAGGGAAGACCAGTGCGAGCCTTGGGCTGATGACTCGAATACTCGGCAACCGCGGCAACGTGGCGTTTATCCAATTTATTAAATACTGGGGCGTCAGCGAGCATATTTTTATCCGTGATATTCAGCCATTATTTAAGGATCAGCTCTATTTTTACAAGGGCGGCAAGGGTTTTTATAATGCGGGCGACCTGAGCGAAAACCATATTACGCCCGAGCAACACAAACAAGCTGCCGAAGAAACTTTTCAGGAGGCGCTTAAGGCTGCGACAAGCGGCACATATGATATGGTTATCTGCGATGAAATTAACAACGCAGTCCACGATGGACTACTTACCAAAGATCAAATGAAAGACCTCATCGAGTCAAGAGCGCCAAAAACCAACCTTTGCTTTACTGGACGGGACTTTCCGGAAGAGTTTTTACCACTCGTAGATATCGCCACCGAAATGAAAAAGCTCAAGCACCACTTTGACGACAAGTTTATCGCCCAAAAGGGTATTGATTACTGACGCCAACGCTTGAATTACCTAAGAAATGATCTTTGTTGGGTCTGTTCGACCCGGTAAGCGAGATGCAAATACCCGTGACCAAGAGAATCTATCAGAAATGGGATCATAACCTCGATACAATATGCGGGCAGGAATATAGCCAATCATCGCTACCGCAACCACGCTATACATATGCTTACGACTCTCGAGCTGGTGCTGCGCATATGTGTGAGGACTCATAAATACATAATTTGCGAATTGTAGAAAACTCACATCGGTACGGCGTGCAGAAATATTAGCATGCAAACGCTCGTCAAAAGCTACTTCATAGCCATATTCTTGCAGGTGGATCGCCAGGTCGAAGTCTTCGTGCATATTACCTTTGCGGCACAAAGCAGAGCACACGCGTAGCCATGCTGAACGGCGCATTGCCATACTAGCACCTTGCAAAAAAACTGTATCGGTTTCGCCTAGTAACCGCGCGAGCCTACGCCTAAAGAAAAGGTCTACTTTATCGGCAATATGTGCACAGGCAACATCATAGTGCATGACTCCTGAGATTGCAGACACTGATGAGTCAGTAAAAATCTTTTGTATATTTTTCACCCAATCTACTGGAATAAGCGTATCAACATCAATCCGCCCAATAATTTCGCCTTTTGCCGCGTTAAAACCTTTATCGCGCGCAAAAACTACACCTTGGCGTTTTTCGTGAATAACTTTTACAAAAGGGAAAGCCTGTGCAATGCTTGCCGTATCATCTGTTGAGTTATTATCTACTACAATTACCTCGTATGGCTGGACCGACTGGGCTGCAATCGCCTCAAGGCACTGTTTTATATCGGTTGCTTCGTTATACGCTGGTATGACCAGGCTTACGCGAAGTGGAGTTTTCATATACATATATTGTAGCCTATGCGACAATAGAAGTCAGTGAATATACGAAAATTACCACAAAAAGTGAAGTCATACGCGCTGTGTGTTGTGCATGCATTTCGTACGTGGTGGAACAGGGCGTGGTGGACAAAATGTATCACTCTATTAGTTGGCTTTGTTGTTTTTGCACTGCTTGGGTTGTACGGCGTTGCACGATGGTACGTAGCCACAAACGCCTCCCAGCCATTAACTCTCGGTGTCAGTTTCGTGCCTGATTATGCCCGAAGCCTAGACCTCGGTGCTGAGCAAACCATGGACGCCCTGATAGACGATCTTGGAGTGCAACAATTCCGGCTTGTAAGTTATTGGAATAAACATGAACCCGAGCAAGGGAAGTATAATTTTGATGATCTTGATTGGCAGTTCGCGAAAGCTGAAGCTGCTGATGCAAAAGTTTCACTTGCGATTGGACTACGGCAACCACGCTGGCCAGAATGCCATATGCCCGACTGGGCAAAACACATGTCGGTAGGCACATGGCAACCAGCGCTAGAAAAATATATCGGCGTAGTAATAGATAGATATAAAAACTCGCCAAGCCTTGTAAGCTGGCAGCTCGAAAATGAATATTTTAACGATTTTGGCGACTGCCCTAACCATGAACCGCAGCGGCTCAAAGACGAGTTTGCTATTGTTAAGAAGCACGACAACAAGCACCCGGTTATATTATCGCGCAGCAATAACTTCCCGGCACTCGTTTTGAGCGCGCCACAGCCAGACTTAGTTGGTGTATCGGTATACCGCCGCGTCTGGGACGCTAAAATCACCAAAAACTACTATACCTATCCGCTGCCATCGTGGTACTACGCCGGCATGGCTGGCCTGCAAAAGATTGTAACCGGCAAAAATTCTGTTTTACACGAGATGCAGATGGAGCCGTGGCCGCCAGCCGGGAAGTTTATCAGTAAAGTATCTTTAGAAGAGCAAGATAAATCATTTAAGGCCTCTGGTTTTGCTGGGCGCGTTGGTTTTGCTAAAAATACTGGTATGCGCTCGATTGATCTATGGGGTGCAGAGTGGTGGTATTGGCGTATGGAAAAAGCCCACGACCCAAGCGTATGGAACGAGGCAAAAAAGGTTTTCTCTAATAGCAACTAGCCTTTGTGCTTACGCGTGTTCTAGTTTTGTAATGCGCCGTTCATGATTTTTAAGCTGTTTGTCTGTTTCTTCGTTTGACGTATCGATTGCTTCAATAACAAAACCTGTGAGACTGTCAACTTTGTGTTCAAGTTTATCAAATTTGTGCTCTAGACTGTCAAATCTATGTTCTAAACCATCAATTCTTTGTCCAAGCTCAGTAGTCTGCTGCGAGACAGTCGCAGTAATAAATTGCTTTAGGTCGGTAATGATTTCTTCAGTCATATATGTATGTTAGCACCCGCACAGCGGCATTACCATTAACTTTTTATTAATCTTAGCCATGTGACAAAATGGATATATGAGCCACGTAAT
>CAYTIU010000001.1:36861-40032 GCA_964438085.1 uncultured Candidatus Saccharibacteria bacterium
CCCGCAAAAATACGGTGTAAGCTTCTCTGTAAAACAATGCCGGAATTTTGGTCTCAGCGTGCATGATTGCCTGTTTTGGCTCTGCAAAGAAATGGGGTTTCGGCGGTTTCGGCTGATGGGCTACTGGAATGAAATCGAGAAAAAGCAGGGCACCTACGATTTTACTGAGCTTGATATGCAATTTGAGGTTATCGCTGCTTTTAGCGGGGTTGCAACGCTGTGTTTGGGCGTCAAACAACCGCGCTGGCCGGAATATCATTGGCCAACCTGGACAAAAACGCTCTCAGATGTAGAGAAAACTGCCGCATTACTACAGTTTATAGAGGCGGTAGTACAGCGATATAAAAATAATCCTACAATCATTGGTTGGCAGCTCGAAAATGAAGCGCTTTTAAAGGGTTTTGGTGAAGCAATCCAGATCGACCGGCAGCGGCTGAGGGCGGAATATGCGCTAGTTAAAAGTCTCGACTCAAAGCGCCCGGTTATTATGAGTACCAGTAACGGCTGGGGCATTCCAGTTCGAAGACCGCACCCAGATATAGTAGGATTTTCGTATTATACAGTGATGTATCGTAAGGGGCGCTATACGCGCACTATTCAAAAGCCATGGCTGCATAGATTCAGGAAGTTTCTTATTAAGTTGGTACTGCGCAAACCAGTGTTTATCCATGAATTACAGCTCGAACCATGGGGGCCAACCGCCATCTGGAAAATGCCCATAAAAGAGCAGGATACATCTATGGATACAAAGCAAATCCGCCAAAATCTGGCAGATGCTCGTAAAATAGATGCTTATCCCATAGATATATGGGGCGGGGAATGGTGGTATTGGCGATTTAAAACCTTAAACGACGAATCGACATATCAAACCGTAAAAGATCAACTACTGTACATTATACACTAAATTATAATGTTAGTCAAGTTTCGGTATTTTATACATTAAAATTCTTCAAATGCTCCTCTATAAATATTAAAAAAATCTTAACTCGCTTATGGTATAGTAGCTTCATGGAAGGCTCACCAAACGGTTCGCTTGTGATTATCGAAGGATTGGATGGTAGCGGAAAAAGTACAGTCGCCCAAGAAGTGGCTCATGTAGTAAGCGAAGAACAGCCAGCTGCGCGCGTAGTGGTGACCGATAGCACTGGCTTATACAGATATAAAGGCGGGGAACTCACAGAGCATAGATTTAGTACGTTGGCAAAACTTGAGCCAACAGATGCCGATAATACTGTTACGACACTGAGCAAGCTTGGAATATTTACTACAGCAAGAAAGTATATTGACCATGTAGCCAGCCACTCTTCTGATTTGCTGATCAGTGTGAGAGATGCCGACCGAGTCGATCCTGCAACGTATGCCAGCGTATATCTGCCTGGCTTGCTCGGGAAATTATCGGCGGCACAACGCCTGCGTTTCTTTGACCATTTTACGCACAGTAAATATCCGGATGCGATTATTAGCCTTACGGTTTCGCCCGATGATGCGAAAGCAAATATATCTGTAAGAGAAGAACGCGGACACCATGAATCTGACGAAAGCTTCACGCAAATAGCAGAGGAATTACCTTTGGTGCTACGTGCTTTCACGCGGCTATATGGCACACCGGTTCATGATGTTGAAGGGCTCAAGCATGATACGGCAGAGCACGCGATCGTCAAAATAGAGCCTTTGCTTTAATATACGGCACATAAGTTAGTAGTGCTGTACCTCGAGTTGTCGTACAATAGAGCAATAATGGCTAAGAAGAAGCAAACGCACACTAAACAGATTACCAATCGGCGGGCTCGGCATGATTATGAGCTTGGCGATAGCTTTTTGGTGGGCGTGGAATTAACCGGCGCTGAGGTGAAAAATTTGCGGCTGGGGCACGGGCAGCTCCGTGGCGCATACGTTACGGTACAAAATGGCGAATTATTTTTATTAAATGCCACGATTAACGGTACTGCTGGCGCACCTTTGACCGAATCTGAGCAAACCCGCACCCGTAAACTGTTGGCAAAACGGCGCGAAATAGACCAGTTGATAGAACAGAAAAACCAGGGCAAGACTATTGTGCCGTTAGAAATCTTAACTGGCGGCAGGTTTATTAAAATCCGGATTGCGGTAGGTAAGGGCAAAAAACAATACGATAAACGCCAAGTGTTAAAAAAGCGTGACGAATCGCGGCAAATAAACCGGGCGCTGCGCCCACGCTAGAGCGTGAAGGCGTAGTGGGCTATCGGTATTCCGGGTTAGGATTAGAAAAGCCTACTTTGTTGCCTTTATCCCATTCTGTGCGCTGGTTGCCATAAACGGGTATGCCGCCGTTTTCCTTCAGGAGCGCAGCCATGTGCATCAAGTTCCAAGCCATAAATGTCACGTTCCGGTTGGTAAAGTCGTTTTCGGGTCCGCCAGAACCTTCGTCGAGATAGCTTGGGCCTGGTCCAATCTCGCCAATCCAGCCTGCGTCGGCTTGGGGCGGAATCGTATACCCAATATGCTGCAAGCTGTATAGAACATTCATAGCACAGTGCTTTACGCCGTCCTCGTTGCCAGTAATAAGGCAGCCGCCAACCTTGCCATAGTATACATACTGTCCTTGCTGGTTGGTGTCGCCAGATTGGCCGTAGAGCCGCTCAATGATTTGTTTTGTGACTGAGCTATTGTCGCCAAGCCAAATTGGACCGGCGATAACAAGAATATCTGCATCTAGTACCTTTTTCCATATTTCTGGCCACTCATCGTAGTCCCAACCTTGCTTCCGCATATCCGGATAAACGCCTGATGCTATTTGGTGGTCAATGGGGCGAATTATCTCTGTAGAGACTCCTTGCTGCTGCATGATTGATTGGCTTAGTTTAATGAGACCTTCCGTATTGCTAGTTCCTGGTGATTTCTTGAGCGTACAATTGAGAAAAAGTGCTCGTAAATTACTATAATCGTATGATGGTGTGTCGTTATTTGCCATATTAAACCTCCGTATGTCCTAGATAACGTTATTTGTATCCTATTCCATAATACGCCTTTTTGGGCTGAATAATTGTTAGACTATTTACAGAAGGCAGCAAAACCGGTAGAATAACTTCGGTAAGCGTACAATATTATATTCCGGGGTAGCTCAGCGGTAGAGCGGGTGGCTGTTAACCACTAGGTCGCTGGTTCGAATCCAGTCCCCGGAGCCAGAGCAAG
>CAYTIU010000001.1:40042-51998 GCA_964438085.1 uncultured Candidatus Saccharibacteria bacterium
CAGCCAAGAAACAATCTGCTGATAACAAAGTACAAAATGTTGGAACCGTCCGAAAGGGCGGTTCTTTCATATACACCTCTGTAATTTGGTTCGAACACAGCCCTTCGTGCCCCGAGGGATCAAGCAGGCAAAAGGCAGACCCGTTCCCTAGACCTATCGATGTTTCAAGCCAAAAAAAGGAATTCTATTGACCATGGAATTCAAGTTCCCCATATCGGATTTGGAGAATCGTTTCCATGCCAGCTGCTAATCTTGTTTTTTCACTTTCAGTGCCATTCATTAGGACGTAACGAGCATATTCAATAAACGGCTCGTCTAACTTTTGATCTATTTTGTAATGCGTAAGTAAGGTCTTGGTGACGTACATATGTTTATCTACTTTTGCTCTGAGCTTTTCGGTGATTTTAATCTGTTTGTGGTTAGCTTCAATAAAACCCCTCATTAATTCGCAAAGGTTGTCTTCATTTATATATTTTTCTTTGCAGTTTGGGTCTTTTCGCCGAGTGCAGTTGTAGTACACAAATCGCTTTACGTCACCAGTCTTTTTCAAAGTTTTAAACTTGTCCTGGGCAGTAATATCTGCACCACACTGTCCGCACTTCAAGATGCCGCGAAAGGCGAATGTTTTTGATCCCCATAGCCCTTTATTTATTCCTCGAGTTTCTTGAACTAGGTCAAATAACGCTTTCGAAATCAACGGTTCGTGCGCACCGTCATACCAAGGCGCATCGGGTGCTTGCGGATATTGGAATCGGCCATAGTAGAAAGGCGTACTCAGTATCACGAGTATTTGGCTGACACTGACTTGCTTGCCAGATCTATTAGTGAATCCTTGCTCATCGAACCAGGCTTTCAGTCGACGACCACTCCATCTTTCGTATCCAGCCTTCTCAAATGCCTCTTTAATAAGTGGTGCCCGCTCTGGATCAATGATAATGTCATTCACGCCGCCAAACGCTCTGTTCATGTAGCCAAGCGGCGCAACGCCAGGTCGCCAACCCATCTCACATTTGGTTTTTATTCCTCGTTTGACATTAATGCTCTTATTATCATTCTCGAGTTTAGCCTGGGAGCAGAGAATCATTAGTAGAAACTTTTCATTTGGGTTATTTGTGAATGTCTGCGAGTAAGTACGAATATGTAAGAGCTTACCTTGATCCATTAGATCAACTACAGCCCCTAAATCACCAGCATTTCTCGATAGTCGATCCGGCGCCCAAGTTAGGATAGCGTTATATTCATCACTCGCCAGACCTGATAGCATCTTGTTATATACAGGGCGTTTTCCTGAATCCTTTGCAGAATAGCTTTCTTGTAGCTCGCAAACTATATTCAGTCCTTCGTTCTCCGCCAAGGCTCGCATTTCTGCTAGCTGTGAGTCAATTGACATTGCTTGTCGCTCATCAGATTCACTTGATTTGCGCGCGTACAAGCAGTATTTGAGTGGTGTTATTGTTTCCATTGCAAGCACAAGGATACCGCGTATCGACATAAAAGCTAGTCATTATAAAAATATGTATTTTTGAGGTACAATAAACAGAGAGAAGGTAGTCAAAAACCAATGACTATATATTGAAAAATGCGCGATTCTGACGGAAATATAACACTAACTCAACTTGAACAATATCTTGCAAAAGCAGCCTGGATACTAAAGGGTCCTGTTGATGCGGCAGATTTTAAAGCTTATATATTTCCGCTCCTATTTTTTAAACGTATTAGCGATGTATACGATGAAGAATATACTGCCGCCCTTCAGGAATCGGGCGGAGACGTCGAGTATGCTTCATTACCAGAATTTCACAGGTTTATAATTCCAGATGAATGCCACTGGAGCGAGGTGCGAGAGACAACGGTTAATGTAGGTCAACGACTGCAATACGCATTTAGAGAAATTGAAAAAGCTAATCAAGAAACACTTTACGGTATATTTGGCGATACTCAATGGGGCAACAAGGATAAGCTATCTGATGAGTTACTTACAGATCTTATTGAGCACTTTTCAACACGGAGCCTTGCCAACGAAGACGTAAATCCTGACATGCTCGGCGAAGCATACGAATATCTCATAAAACACTTTGCAGATATGACCAATAAGAAGGCGGGCGAGTTTTACACTCCACGTACAGTAGTAAGCTTAATGACTCAAATCCTTGATCCCAAGGAGAATGAAAAGATATATGATCCTGCATCAGGTACTGGTGGAATGTTACTTAATGCAGTGGAGCATTTGAAACGTCTAGGCAAAGACCCACGTACAATAAAACTTTACGGCCAGGAAAAGAATCTTACGACTGCTTCGATAGCCCGCATGAACATGTTTCTGCATGGTATCGAAGATTTCGAGATAGTTCGTGGAGATACGTTGCGTGAACCTGCTTTTTTTGCAGGCGACCAATTAGCTCAATTTGATTGTGTACTTGCTAATCCGCCATTTTCACTTGAGAACTGGGGTCAAAAACAGTGGGTGTCTGATCCGTACCGGCGGAATATGTACGGGACTCCGGCTGACTCTAATGGGGATTATGCGTGGGTTCAGCACATGATTGCATCTATGAGTCCTTTCAAGGGGCGAATGGCAGTCGTCTTGCCTCAAGGTGTCCTATTCAGGAAGAGTAGAGAGGGCAAGATACGTGAGCAGATTATAAATCACGACTTACTGGAGGCTGTTATTGGTTTGCCTCCGAATATATTTTACGGCGCTGCACTTGCACCGGTGATATTGGTTCTGCGTACAAATAAGGAACATAAGAATAAGGTTCTATTTATCAGCGCAGATAAGCTGGTTACGGTGGGAAGGGCGCAAAATTATCTTGAAAGTCAGCATGTAGATCAAATATACGAATGGTACAAACAATTTAGTGATGTTCGAGATTTTGTGAAAGTAGTGGATAGGCAGCATATTGCCGAAAACGCGTTCAATCTTAATATACCTCTCTATGTTGAAAAGACCATTACTCACGACCTTCCCGCAAGAAATGAAGCAATTGCTAATGTGAAATCATCACTCGACAAGATGCAGGAGAATGAGATCTCGTTTTTGAAAGAATTAGAAACTATGAGGATGATGAGGTGAACCAAAAGGAACTTGAGAGCTATTTATGGGGCGCAGCGAAGCTCTTACGTGGCTACATAGATGCGGGTGATTATAAGCAGTATATTTTCCCTCTACTCTTTTTCAAGAGAATAAGTGATGTCTACGACGAGGAATACATCAAGGCTTTTGAGGAATCCGATGGTGATGTTGATTATGCTAGATTCGCGGAAAATCATAGATTTCAAATTCCATCAGGATCTCATTGGAAAGACATTCGCGAGATAAGCGTAAACGTTGGCTCGGCGCTAGTTAACGCGATGCAATCAATCGAAAAGGCGAATCCATCAGTCCTTTACGGCATTTTTGGCGATGCATCATGGACGAACAAAGACCGTCTATCAGATGAAACACTTATAAACCTCATAGAGCATTTCTCCTCAAAATCTTTGTCAATCGCTTACGTGCCAGATGACAAACTCGGAGATGGATACGAATACCTAATTAAAAAGTTTGCGGACGACAGCGGGCATACGGCAGCTGAATTCTACACAAACCGTACTGTCGTTGAACTCATGACATTAATGATGGACCCTAAGCCAGGGGAGAGTGTCTATGATCCAACATGCGGATCGGGTGGACTGCTTCTCAATTGTGCACTAAAACTTAAGGATCAGGGAAAAGAATATCGTTCTTTACGCCTCTATGGTCAAGAGATTAACTTGACTACATCTTCTATCGCACGAATGAACATGTTTATGCACGGTATTGAGGATTTTGATATTAAGCGCGGAGACACACTCGCAAGTCCACGATTGCTAGAAAACGATGAGCTTATGCGGTTCAACGTTATTTTGGCAAATCCGCCCTATTCAATAAAACGGTGGCATAGAGATAAATTCGAAAATGACCCCTTCGGTCGTAATCTTTACGGAACCCCACCCCAAGGGACGGCAGACTATGCATTCCAGCAGCACATTATTAAAAGCCTAGATGCAAAAAATGGACGCTCCGTAGTTCTGTGGCCTCATGGCGTTTTATTTAGAGACTCTGAGAAATCCATCCGTAAAAAGATGATAGAATCGGACGTCATTGAAGCAGTAATAGGCTTAGGTCCAAATCTTTTCTATAACTCGCCTATGGAGGCCTGTCTGCTCGTGTGTCGTACGGATAAAAAACCGTCACAAAAAGGCAAGGTAATTTTTATTAACGCACTGGACGAAGTCACCAAACGTTCAACTGTGAACCTTCTTGAGAAAGAACATATCGATAAAATATCAAAAACTTATCGTGACTATTTAGAAGTTGACCACTTCTCCGTAGTAGTCGATAATAGCGAGATTCTTGAAAAGAACGACGGCAATTTAAATATATCTCTATATGTACAGCCGCAGAGTCAGAAGAGAACTGTAAACCATGACAAAGTATCTCTAGAAGAAATTGTAGATGAATGGAAAAAAAGCTCTAACAGTATGCTGAAATCACAGTATGACATGCTGGAGACTATAGCGTGATCGATAAAATTGATAAATCGAACTGGCAATCTGTCAAGTTTGGACAGATAGCAGCGCTCGTCACTGATAGTATAAAAGACCCTGCATCGGCTGGTATCACTAGGTATGTTGGTCTTGAGCATTTATCGCCAAAAGACATTAATATCCATAGCTGGGGTAATATATCTGAAGGAACAACATTCACACGCGTCTTTAGACGTGGTGATGTACTTTTTGGCCGGAGGCGTGCATACCAAAAAAAGGCCGCACTAGCAGATTTCGATGGCGTCTGCTCTGGTGACATATTAGCATTAAGGGCGCGAACAGAGAACCTTCTGCCAGAACTGTTACCATATATAGTTCAAAGTGATAAATTCTTTGATTATGCAGTTAGAACATCTGCGGGCTCACTATCTCCGAGAACGAAGTATAAAGACCTTGCTGAGTTAGAATTCAAGATTCCTCCACTCGAAGATCAGGGACATATCTTGAGGGGCCTTGCTTTGGCGCAGGAGCAGATAAATACGACAAGTGTGCTGATCGACGATCTTGAAGTTCTTTTCAAGGTTATGCTCAATGAGTTTATTAAAAAACCAGACGTACACTCATCAGTTGGATCAGACGTTACCTTCCTTAAAGGTATTTCATATAAAGCAGCTGAGATAAGCGACAATGGCCCGGGTACCCCAATTATTAGCTTAAAATGTTTTGAAAAATTTGGTGGATTTAGTAAGCGCGGTATGAAATATTTTACAGGTGCAAAAATACCAAGAACACATCTTCTTGAGCCTGGCGATTTGGTAATAGCTGCTACTGATATTACGAGAGCAGGAGATGTTGTTGGGTTTCCTATTTTTGTACCTCATTTTGAAGAAAAGCCCTTATTCACTATGGATGTTATGAAATTAGTCATAAATAAAGACCGTATTGACCCCCTATTCCTTTACTATCTGTTAAGGACACAGTGGGGACATTGGCATATGTTTGCTCACGCGAGCGGAACGACAGTTTTACATCTGGACGGTGTAGCGCTCTCAAAATTACCTTTTCCAGAAATCGCTATTACCCAGCAAAAGCTAATTGCCGGAAAACTCGCCAAAATCGAAGAAAGTATTCGCCTAGCGCATGACAACTTAAAAAGCACAAAAGAGCTAGCGAGGCGTTTGTCTGAGGAGATATTCTAATGTCATTTACAGAATTAAATACGATTGAGCCTTATCTAATCTACAAATTATCTGGTCAACGCGTAACTCCTGATGGGGATATAGAATCGGTCGATAACAGTAAGAATTATTCATGGGAATACAAATCTAGCGCCGAGATTAATAGAAACGAGCACGAGACGCTATGGGAAAAAGAGGTTATTTCTTCATTGCTTCGACTTAATCCTGGCATAGCCGACGATCCCTCAAAGGCCGAAGAGGTCCTATATAAATTAAGAGCCATCCTGATGTCTGTGGATAGCGCAGGACTTGTACGGGCAAATGAAGAATTCGCTAAGTGGTTGACCGGTGAAAAAACCATGCCATTTGGCGAGGACTCTCAACATATCCCGATTAAACTAATTGACTTTGAGGACCTATCAAAAAATACGTACACAATTACCAATCAGTACACTCTAGTTGGTCGAACGGAAAAACGTCCAGATATCGTTATGCTAGTAAACGGCATTCCTTTAGTCGTCGGTGAACTTAAGACGCCAGTAAGACCTTCTATATCATGGTACGACGGGGCTGTGGATATTAGTGATGATTATGAAAACACTATCCCCCAATTGTTTGTGCCAAATCTATTTTCTTTCGCGACTGAAGGGAAATTGTATCGATACGGGTCTGTGCGTATGCCGCTTGAACTATGGGGTCCATGGAAGACTGAAGAGAGCAAGAAGAGCCACTCGCAGCTGAATGAAATCGACGTAGCAATTGAGGACCAGCTAAGGCCTGAAGTGCTGCTGGACCTTTTGCAAAATTTCACTCTCTACGCAACAGATACAAAGAATCGACGCATTAAAGTTATAGCCCGCTACCAGCAGTATGAAGGTGCTAACAAAATCGTAGAACGGGTAAAAGAGGGTGAAATCAAGCAAGGACTTATTTGGCACTTCCAGGGATCGGGTAAGTCGTATCTTATAGTTTATGCTGCCCAGAAAATGCGACGAAGCAGGGAGCTTAAAAGCCCTACAGTGCTCGTGGTAATAGATAGGCAAGACCTTGATAGCCAAATGTCTGGAACGTTTAGTGTTACGGAAATACCTAATGTCGTTCAAGCAGATAGCGGTGCTAGTCTACGAAGGCTTTTAGAGCAAGACACTCGCAAGATTATCATTACAATGATGCACAAGTTCCGTGAAGTTGAAGGCGTGCTCAATGAGCGTGAAAATATCATTGCGCTTGTTGACGAGGCTCATCGTACTCAGGAAGGTGACCTTGGGCGCAAAATGCGCGCATCAATACCGAATGCATTTCTATTTGGTCTTACCGGTACTCCGATAAATAAAGATGATAGAAATACATTTTACGCTTTCGGATCTCCTGAAGATACAGAAGGATATATGTCATTGTATTCATTTGCTGAGTCGGTTGAGGATGGCGCAACACTTCCGCTTCACTTTGACCCAAGGTTGCTCAATGCACATATAGATAAAGCAGTTGTAGATCAAGGATTCGCAGAACTAACCCCTCACCTTAGTACTGACGATCGTCAAAAACTGGTCGATCAAGCTGCGAAAATGTCGGTATTCCTAAAATCACCTGAGCGTATTAAGCGCATAAGTCGGGACATTATCCAGCATTTTAACGAACACGTTAGGCCGCAAGGTTTCAAGGCCATGATCGTGGTGCCGGATCGTGAAGCCTGCGATTTATATAAGACGGCACTAGATGAGATAATACCGACGGAAAATTCAGCGGTTGTTGTGTCGACATCTGCAAGTGACGACTTGGAGTTTAGGCAGAAATATAATTTGGGTAAGGATCAGGAAGAGAAACTTATCGAGCAGTACAAAGACCCTGCAAGCCCGTTACAGTTCTTGATTGTGACAGCAAAGCTTCTTACTGGATTTGATGCTCCTATTTTGCAGACTATGTATCTCGACAAATCATTGAAAGATCACACCCTGCTGCAGGCTATCTGTCGAACAAACCGGGTATATAAAGATAAGACCCACGGACTTATTGTTGATTACTTCGGTGTCTTCGATGATGTGGCAACGGCTTTAGAGTTTGATAGCGACAAAGCAAAGAATATCGTCACAAATATCAGTGAACTAAAGATGCGTCTTCCCGATGCAATGCGTAAAGCATTATCTTATTTTGAATCTATAGATCGACATGTCGAAGGATTCGAGGGCCTTGAGCTGGCGCAAAGTTGTCTTGCAACAGACGAAAGACGCGATAAATTTGCTGGTGATTACACTGTGCTTTCTAAGCTATGGGAAGCTATTTCTCCCGATCAAATCCTAAATAGTTACGAAGGTGATTACCGCTGGCTGTCGCAGGTTTATCAGTCTGTGCGTCCAGAATCTAATGACACAGGTAGATTGCTATGGCACGCATTGGGAGCTCAGACTACCGAGCTTATTCATAAGAATATTCATATCGATACTGTAAGTGATGATATTGAAAAGATAATCCTTGATGCAGCATTAATAGAGACCCTTACAGATGGTGTAGATGAAACTAAAATTGAAAAAGTTGAAAAAGAGATTACCAAACGACTCAAAAAGCACAAAGACGAGCCGGAGTTTATAGCACTTAGTAAGCGATTAGAAGATCTTCGTGATCGTGCGGTGAATGGACTAATCTCCAGTGTAGATTTTCTTAAAGAGCTTGCCTCATTGGCTCGTGATGTGGTTGCTACAGAGAATCGAGTAGTTACAGAAGAAGAGAAGAAGACAGCAAGAAGTGCACTGACTGAGCTTTTCCTAGAGATGAAGACTGAAACTACTCCAGCTATTGTAGAGAAGATCGTAACTGATATTGACGACATCGTGAAAATTGTGCGATTTCCAGGGTGGCAAACAACCAATGCGGGCGAACGTGAGGTGCAGCAAGCACTTCGCAAAACCTTACTGCGTTATAAACTGCATAAAGAAGCCGAGCTTTTCAATAAGTGCTATCTGTATATTAAAGAATACTATTAGTGACTTAATGTAGAGGGTCGGTACTGCAGCTTACATCACTAAGTGTCGCATAACGAGCACCCTGATCTTTTACGGGCATAAGTCCTTCGAAATATTTCGTATCGCCAGGTGCTAAGGGAGTGTTCCAAGTAACGTAATCCTGTGAAATATATCTTTTATCAGGAGAGTTGATTTTGATGTAGCATGCTGGCCACACATCGCTTGAGCCTAAGTTTTTGACTGTAAAAGTTAGGCGACGATTATTGTCATCAGCGTACGTGTTACCGGCTATTTTGATCTCATACTCAACATTATTTTTAGTGGTAGAGTTCTCTCGCTGTGTGCTTTCATTTTCACTATCACTCGAAATCGCGAAGACGACAGTGAAAACGGTTAGTCCGATAGGTATATATACGAATACTATCAATAAAATACCCCACCAGGTTTTGTACCATTTTTTCTTCTGAACTGAGGGTGGCGGTGGTGGATTTTCTGATATGGTCTGATTATTATTTTGTTGCATGATTTCTCCTTCACTAAAGTAATGTCGTAACATAGCGAAGAAGTCCATATAAATAAAAAGGACAGCCACGCTGGACTGTCTAGGACCCAAACAAGCAGTTATGCCTATTCTTTTTTACGTAGCTGCCCATTTTACGGCACAACTACGCAAACATTTGCGTTAACTAATTGTTTGAATCCTAGACAGTCTTATTATATCAGTTATCTTCCAAAGGAGATTGATGGTCGACAAAATCCCGGTGATTAGATATAAACTGTCTAAGTGCATCGTAGCCTGCCTCGGTTTTTAGAATGTCGGCTAACTCCTCATATGCTCGGTGAGATAATCGAAGACGTTTGATCTCATCTGTATAGACATTCTTAGGGTAAGGCCGATATCGAGTAGTGTTGTGACTCAACCAGTATGCAATAGACGCGTACTGGTTGTTCGAAATGTTCTCGAGTAGCTTTGACTCGACGAAGTCAGTAAGTTTCTCACGTCCTTTCTCCTGAGCCTGTTCTGCAGAGTGCTTGAATACGATATCTGCATTACACCACCGATAGTAGGTAGAACGGGCAATACCGATCTTTTTACATGCTCGCTCTACTAAAGGATTATCCTCGAGCTCCTTCAAGATCCGTGCTCGTCTACCTCTCCACTTTTTCTCCATCGAGTTTCACCCTTTTCTGACCAGTTAGATTTTCCCACCGTTTTAATGCAACTTCAGCATACACAGGCGACTTCTCCATGATGTAGCATCGACGGTGCAGTTTCGTCGCGGCGATCAAAGTCGACCCGCTACCGCAAAATGGTTCCACAACTAAATCACCGCGCTTGGTGAGGACTTTGATGTAGGGAAGTAGAATTTCGATTGGCTTCGTACCGAATATAATATTTTGTCCTGAGTGTTTTTCATCATCAGCGTTAAACTCGATGAAGTCAGTCGGCATGAACCTTTTATCTTTACCTTTTTGGTATCCCTCCCACTGCGGCTTACCGGATATGGCATACAGAGCCGTTTCAAATTCTTGCTGTAATCCATCGGGCTCTTCGTCATGGTTGTATTCAACCGTTCCGCCAGCTCCAACCATCGCGATATCGTACTTGCTGAAGAACTTATATTTAGCAGCAAAGCCTTGGTGACGGTTGGGGAGGTGCCAAACAATCATATTCTTGACCTTCCAGTGTTGCTCCATGTTCTCCCAGATTTCTCTAAGGTTGTGCCATGCTTCATAGACTATGATGCTGAAATCGGGTTTCGCGTGGTCGGCTACGTTTTGCATCCATTTCTCCGTGAAGTCCCGAGGTAGCTCATCAGTCTCTAGGTACTTACGATTCCGTTTCGCACCAAATCCTTCTGTTGGTTTGCCGTGACGAATACCACCTTTTAAATAGCTCAATCTGTACGGAGGATCGCAGAGACACATATCTGCCTTCTCGCCATTCATGAGCTTCGCGAAGTCTTCCGGCACGGTGCTATCACCAACCATGAAGCGCGATTCACCAAGTTGGTAGATATCACCTTTCTTCGCGTCAACTTCTTTGATATTGAGCCTGTCGAGTTCTTTCTTAAGGTCGAAGCTTTCTGGTGTATCGTCGACCTCGAACACACTATCAAGGTCTTCGCTTGTGAATCCAATATCAGCCAGGATGGCTTCATCGAACTCTTTCAGAAGGTCGAGATCCCATTCACCAAGGTTTTTATTCAGGCGCAGATTGAGTTCCTTTTCTCGCTCGAGCTC
This sequence comes from uncultured Candidatus Saccharibacteria bacterium, assembly GCA_964438085.1. GTDB lineage: Bacteria > Patescibacteriota > Saccharimonadia > Saccharimonadales > UBA4665 > CALBGR01. Next base: position 50,931 of record CAYTIU010000001.1, read on the forward strand.
GGGAATGGTGACGTACACGACAGGTAATTCGGTGAAGCCAAGATCCTTTGCGACTTTGAGTCGAAAATGCCCACCTATCACTACGTTTTCACGCCCAGGTGCATCATTAACTAATATAGGATCGACTATTCCAAATTGCTTAATGCTCTGTTTGAGCTGTTTAGTCGCATCCTCTGACCATTTTCTTGGATTATACAGAGCAGGGTTGAGGTCCTCTATTTTTATAGTTTGTATTCTTAAGGAGGTATCGTTCCCCATGACTTTTCCTTTACTAGCCGTAGAAATAAAAATCCTGCGACGGCTGACTTATATTTGTAGTAAAAATATGAAGCCCTTTGCCAATTCGCAGGAACCTTGGTTCTACTGGATTGTCACGCGGTATAGCGCATTAATCTTTAGTATAAGCAATATATATGATGTATGTCAATCGACTGACTGTCCAATATCTATATTCAGAACGTTAGTTATTTCACCGTAGTATTCATTAGTATTGTCTAATACCTGTTTGAGGGTTTTCAAATTAATCTCCTGTAATTCGCCATCTTCATTAAAGAAGAAATGATCGGCGTGGTTATTTATTAAAATGTTAGCTGCACCTCGGGATAAGCCTATATTTTGAAGCTCAATTTCTTGTGAGTTGGTTGTTCCATATTCAACCAGCTCTGCATAATTGACTCCAGCACCGCCCATCCCGTGAGCTTCTTTTTGTAATAAGTAATAATTCAATAAGTAGCCCTTAATTTTAAACCTTAGACCGTTCTCGATATCGTTCATAAGCTGCTCGATAATAATATTAATCTGTTTAGGATTGGCCACGAAATTTTCACTGGTTGGTCTTCCATTTTCAGTGAACCATATCTCACCACGTTGTCGATAGTAGTAGATTGAATGACCAACCATCTTACTGAATGGCTCTCCCTTTATCCAGTTACGCATTAACATAGCCCAGTAGTTAAGCCTCTGTTCGCCGTAACCGCTCTTGTATAGTGCAGCGGGAATGAGAGGGTCTTTTCCGGAGGACTCTTCGACACCCCAAGCATAAAGACTATATAAAGTCTTTAGTAAGCC
>CAYTIU010000002.1:0-29723 GCA_964438085.1 uncultured Candidatus Saccharibacteria bacterium
GGAAATTTGAGAGGAGTTGCCCCTAGTACGAGAGGACCGGGGTGAACGCACCGCTGGTGTACCAGTTGTCATACCAATGGCATCGCTGGGTAGCTATGTGCGGAATAGATAAGCGCTGAAAGCATATTAAGCGCGAAGCTAACCTCAAGATAAGATTTCCCTATGAGGACACTGAAAGACGATCAGTTTGATAGGCGCAAGGTGAAAGTGCAGCAATGTATGGAGCCGAAGCGTACTAACAGTCCCATTGACTTTTTACGTTCTCTGAATCATCTACCTTTATTGGCAGGTTGGTTCAGAGAAAGTGCATTGACTAGTTATTGGTGTATAGCAATATATGCCCGTTTGTTAAACGCTTTAACACCTTAAATTTGCAAAATCCGTTGCGTGTATTACAACATGGACATCAATAGATTTCTTCTGCTTAGGCGAAATCACTTTGGTGCCCATAGCGTGAGGGAAACACCTGTTCCCATACCGAACACAGTAGTTAAGCCTCATAGCGGTTACAATACTTGGCCAATCAAAGCCTGGGAAAATAGCACGGTGCCAAATTATGATCAAGACCTCCTTTTTGGGAGGTCTTTTTCTTTTAAGAATCGGTGTATGGGATTTCTTACAGTTAATGCATAGTGCTTACGGTAGTATAGGGGTAGGCTTAGGTAGAGGATAAATAAGCTAGGCAAGGAGGAAATATGGCAGGTACAACAAGCGGAGGGCGTGCTGCGGCGCAAAAGAATAAGGCTCGATATGGCGAAGATTTTTATGTAAAAATTGGTGCCAGAGGTGGCCGTAACGGTAGAACTGGTGGCTTTTACGCCAACCGAGAGCTTGCTCGCCAAGCCGGCGCAAAAGGCGGACGTATTAGTCGTCGTAGCTAATTACAGATAGAAGATGTATTATTTAGCTAATGCTATTGACAATTAAACAATAGCGTGTTATTATGTAAGAGAGTTCGATAAGAATAAGAGGGTTACGAGGCAGACTGTATGGTCTGCAGGTAGCTCTTTTTTGTTATCGTTCAAGAGGTATTACATAAGGGAGGTCAATATAATGGCTGGAACTAAAGCTGGCGGCAAAGCCGCTGCAGAGACGAACAAGAAGAAATACGGTGCTGATTTTTATGCAAAAATCGGTGCTAGTGGCGGTAAAAAAGGCCGCACTGGTGGTTTTTTTGCCAACCGAGAGCTTGCTCGACAAGCCGGCGCAAAAGGCGGACGTATTAGTCGTCGCACTAAAAAGACTGCTTAGGTTTTATCCTATAGTCTTACGATAAAAGGACAGTTTTATAGCTGTCCTTTTTAGTTTGTCTTTGTAGTCTTATTAATTTACTGAGTTGCTCTTCAAACGGCAATTTGGGCACGATATGGGCGACATAAACGATTGCCTGAAACTCGCCAGGTAGTATCACAGTTAAAGCACCGATAAGTATCGGTATCTTGCTGCAGGGACTTTACTTTGCAGCCCGGGCAGAGGCTACGTTTATGTAGCCAGTCCCTATATGTATCGAGGCAATCCTCGATGTGGTTTGTGTCGATTGTTATACTGTATGTTTTAGCGAGTTCTTTTGCCTTTTCCCACGCCTCGAGCTCAAGCTGTAAAAGCTCAAAATCGGTGCCAAAGGTGCGATGATTGAGTATGCCATGGCTGGTTTCATGCAATAGGCTCCACAAGCTTGCGGGTTTTTTGGAATTTGCATAATAAATGCAATGGTCTTTTGGGGACCAATAAAAAGTTTTAGCTGTTTTGAAAGATAAGGTTGGATAATCTTTACGTAGTGTATTAAGTAAGGCTTCCATGATATTTCTTAGCAGCGAGTTCATAGCAGCCATATATGACTGAATTATCCTCATAATGTGCAGCTAGTAGGGCTTGTGGTTGACGAATAACAGGGTGAAGAATGTTTTTAAGATGTTCTTGAAGGAAAGGGGCAAATTTTTCGGCGTATTGGCCCACGCCACCGCCAAAAACAATTGCATCAGGTTGAAATGCGGTACAAACAGGGCCAACGCCGAGAGCAAATAGCCCTGAGATTTCACGCCATATTTCGGGATCGGTGATGTCTGAGGCGCGTTGTTTATATGTTTCAAAAATTACACGCCCAGATGCAACATCTTCCCATGGTGTGAATGATCCATCGACCATGATCGGCATTTTACCAAACTCTGTGTCATTTAGTGCTTCGACAAGTTCACCATTAACAGCGAGGGCGCCACCTATACCAGTACTAATAGTGATATATAGTACACGTTCATATTCTCCTTTCAGGTAACTAGCTTCTGCCAAACCAGCTAAGCGAGCGTCATTGAGAAGAGTAAGCTCAATACCTGCGAGTTGTTGCATATCTTCTTTGAGCTTGAAGTTCCTCCAGGGGCGATTACCGAGCGCGATAATCTCTCCAGTTTCGTGATGTATAAGTCCTGGGACTGACATTGTAGCGTCTGTATATTGTTCCGGAAGTTCTTTAATCTTGCCTACGAGCTGCTGTATAAAATCCGGGTAATCTGCAGGGGTTTCGAACCGTATTTTTTCAACGATCTCTTTTTGATCATTGAATGTACAAATAAGTGTTTTTGTTCCCCCCATATCAATGCAAAGATAGCTCATGCACATAGTGTAACATAACGAAATAGCTTTCATATGTTGCGGCAGTAATCTAACTCTTTACGTACGCTGATAAAACAGGTATAATGTAGGTAATCTTTCAGGTTTGAATACTGTTTGGTGCTTAACCAAAGGGTTTCATCTGTTTGAAATACACTATATAAGGAGGCATGGACTATACATGTCAAAAACAATTTTATCAATGGACGAACTCCTAGCAGCGAGTGATATAAAGCAACTTGAGGCTGGTGATGTCGTTGAAGGAACAATCGTAAGCGTAAAGAAGCATGAGGTCTGGATTGATCTTGGTGCTCAAGGCTCAGGTATTGTCGTGCGTCGAGAAATCGGCCACGGGCAGCAACCTGAAATTGGCGCAACCGTAACGGTCAGCGTCGTAGACCCAGAAATGGAAGAAGGCTATGCGCTTTTGAGTATGCGCCGGGCAGCAAAAGATCGTGGATGGGACGAACTACAGCGTATCTTCGATACCCAAGAGATCGTAGAAATTAGCCCATATGATGCCAACCGAGGCGGATTGCTGGTAGAAATGGAAGGTATCCGTGGATTCTTGCCAGTATCTCAACTTGCAGCCGGTCATTATCCGCGTGTTTCAGGGGCAGATAAAGACGAGATTCTCCAGAAATTGCACGCGTTGGTTAATAAGCCAATCCGCGCTCGAGTTTTAGACGTCAGCCGCAAAGACAATAAGCTTATTTTCTCTGAAAAAGAGGCTATCAAAGATGATATGCAAGCACGCTTCTCAGAGCTAAAAGTTGGTGATGAAGTAGAAGGAATCGTAACTGGTGTTATAGATTTCGGCGCATTTGTAAACGTTGATGGTATTGAAGGCTTGATCCACATCTCAGAAATTTCATGGGAGCGCGTTGAAGATCCGCGTAAATACATCAAAGTTGGCGAAACGGTCAAAGCAAAGATCATTGCTATCGATAAAGACCGTCTTTCACTGAGTTTGAAACAAATGTCCGAAGATCCATGGCTCAAAGAAGTTAAAGCGTTCAAAAAAGGTGATACTGTAGAAGGTAAAATTACGCGTATCACTCCGTTTGGCGCGTTTGTACAGCTATCTCCAGCGGTTGAGGCGCTTGTGCATGTAAGCGAAATGAGTGACGACGAAACTGTTGATCCTGAGAAGATCTTCCAACTGAATGAAAAGAAGCAATTCAAGGTGCTAGATATTGATTCAGATGCTCGCAAGATTGCACTGAGTCTCAAAAGCGCAAAGAAATAGTCATGTGTACGTAATAATATCGCTGGACAGTTCCAGCAGAAAGGAGAGTCGATATGGCAACCACAATCGAAATCGGTGACATGATTACAGTCGGCTCCCTTGCTGAAGAGCTGAAGCTGCCAGTGAGCCGTGTTATTACTGAGCTCATGAAGTCTGGTGTGATGGCTACTGTAAATGAGCGGATAGACTTTGACACAGCGCAGATTATCGTTGAAGAGCTTGGCCTTGATATTGCGCTTATTAAAAAAGCCGATGACTTACCTGCGCCATCACGAGAAAAGAAACCTGCAAGTGATAACGCCGTAGTGCGCCCACCAGTAGTAGCCGTTATGGGTCATGTTGATCATGGTAAGACAAGCCTTTTGGACGCAATTCGGGGCGCGGAGATTGCCAAAGGGGAAGCAGGCGGTATCACGCAGCATATATCTGCATATCAAATTGAACATAATAAGCGGGCAATTACTTTTCTTGATACGCCAGGGCACGAAGCGTTTGCAGCAATCCGTGAGCATGGCGCACTTCTTACAGACATCGTTATTATTGTGGTTGCTGCTGATGACGGGGTAAAGCCGCAAACTGTTGAGGCAATTCGCTTTGCAACAAAAGCTGGCGCGCGTGTCATTGTAGCAATTAATAAAATGGATAAAGAGGGTGCTAACCCAAACCAGGCGAAACAACAGCTTTCTGAGCACAATCTTCTTGTTGAAGAGTGGGGCGGAGACGTTGTTGCAGTAGAGGTTTCCGCAAAGACGAAGCAGGGCATAGACCAGCTGCTTGATATGATTTTATTGGTGGCAGACGTTGAGGACTTTCGTGCTGATGAACAAGGCCCGGCTAGTGGACTTATTATCGAAGCGCATGTACAACAGGGGCGCGGATCATTGGCGCGTGCCTTGGTTGAATCTGGTACCTTGCAAAAAGGCCAGTATATTGTGACGGGCGGTACGTATGCAAAAATCCGCACACTCGAAGATTCTTACGGCAAACCAATCCAAAAAGCCACTCCATCAACTCCTGTTACCATTACTGGCTTTAAAGCGTTACCTGAGTTTGGTGATGAATTTAAAGTTGCAGATAACGAAAAAACAGCTCGCAAGCTTGCCGAGCAAATTGAAATGGTACGTAAGGACAAAAGTGGAAGCCAAGACATAACTGGTGGTGAGCTTATTCGTCTTATTAATCGCAGCAATAAACTTCAAGAATTTAACATTATCTTAAAAGCAGATGTACAAGGATCATTAACTTCTGTTTCAGATAGCCTCAAGTCTCTTGATACAGAAGAAGTAGCAACGCGGATTGTAAAATCGGGCGCTGGTATTATCAACGAAAGCGACGTACACCTTGCTCATACAAGTGGCGCAGTTATTTATGGCTTTCATGTAGATGCTCCTTCAAATATCAAGCGCTTGGCCGCGCGTGATGGCGTACAGATCAGGTTATTCAAGATTATCTATGAGCTCATTGATGATGTGCGTGAAGAGCTGAGTAAGCGGCTTGTTCCAGAAATTGTCGAGACAGAGGTCGGACGCCTTGTAGTTAAGGGTGTCTTCAAAACCACTAAAACTGAGGTAATTTGCGGTGGTGAAGTTACAAAAGGCAAAATGACCGTACCAGCACTGGCTCGAGTTACGCGCGATTCTCAGCAACTTGCAGAGGTAGAGATAACTAATCTTAAGCGTGGTCCGCAAGATACAAAAGAAGTATTCGAAGGAGAAATGTGCGGTATGAGTCTTGCAACAACCGCAAAACTTGACCTACAAGAAGGCGATCGTATTGAGGTATTTACGCGCGAAACAGTTGCTCGAAGTTTGTAATAAGGATACTATAGATTTATGGCATTGAAACTAGATAATAATTTACTTACCGAAATAGGGCTGGCGGCATTGCCGGAAGAAGAAAAAAAGAAAATGCTGGCGCATATATACGAGACGCTTGAAATGCGTGTCGGTGTTCGCTTGGCTGAACAGATGAGCGACCAACAGCTTACGGAGTTTGAGGCGTTTATCAATGTAAATGATGAAGCCGGTGCTCTCAGATGGCTCGAAACGACGTTCCCATCGTATAAGCAGGTCGTTGCTGACGAGTTTGAAAAGTTAAAGGCAGAAATTAGCCAGGTTGCTCCTCAGATTGTTGCCGAGTCAGGACAAGCTGCTGCACCGCAACCACCACAAGAACCACAGTCGCCACAGCAACAACCACCACAACCGCCTTTGCCTCCACAGCAGTAAGGTACTATTGCAAATGTAGCCGGTTTGCGTAGCCAGCCAAGAATGCTTTGGCTGGCATTTCTTTTTTACCCGCTGGCTTTAAGCTCAGAATCTCCAAGCTGTCCTTACCGCAAGACACAAAGAGCTGCTTATTTGCAACCCAAAATTTTCCACATAGCTCAATCTGTTGTTTGACTACTTTTGATGAGGTAATTACAACATCTAGGTCATCAATTTCAGTTCGGCTTTTTGGCCATGTAATGAACGCACGGATTTCTCGCTCAATATGCTCAGCTGGTTTATTCCAGTCAATAATGCCATCTTGTTTAGTGAGCTTGCGAGAGTATGTAGGCTCGTGAGAGATATGTAGTTTCTCAGCTGCTTCAGTCTGGGACGTAAGCACAGTTTTGCCACTAAGATATGTGGGCAGATATTCTTGTAATAACATATCACTAATAGTGATGAGTTCATCAGTAAGCGTTATGCTCGTATCCTGAGACTTGATTGTATATACACGGTGCGCAAGTATCGGCCCTTCGTCCATTGCCTCTACAAGTATCATAAGACTAACGCCAGTTTGAGCTTGCCCGCTCAAGAGCGCGAACGTAATCGGATCGGCGCCGCGCCACTCTGGCAAAAGCGAAAAATGGCTGTTGATGATACCTTTTGGAAAAGAGTCGATAACAGCTTGAGATACGATAATGCCAAAATCAATAAGCACTGCAGCAGGACTCTTAAAAGCGGCCTGCACAATGAGAGTGTCGAGCTCATGTTTGCTACTCACAACATGCACCGGTGCATCTGTTAAGGCTTTCATCTCAGCTTCAGTAGAGCGCTTAGTCACAACTGCCTCAATGGCGCAGTGTTTTGCAAGCAGTTGCAAAGATTTTGCAGCAACCGGACCACTGCCAAAAAAGACAACCGAATTCATAGCCATAAATCTGTACTATCTTTTACGTGCGTATTGTAGTCTAGCTTCTGTAAAGAGCCATCGGCTTCTAGAGTGAAAAAAGCGTCAGGATTGTCTTTGATATGATCGATAAATACTACGCCGTTTGTATGATCAATCTCGTGCTGGAATATACGTGCCAAAAACGGCTCATCAACTTTCTTAGTACGAATTTTACCGTCTATATCTTGCCACTTGATACGGACTTTTGTGTAGCGTGGCACTTTGCCGTACACATCTTTAACGCTCAAGCAACCTTCATAATCTTCTTTGATCTCGCCTTCATATTTTGTAATAACGGGATTAATAAACACCGTAAACGAGTGATCTTCCTTATTATCGAAATTATTCCTAATCACTACAATCCGTAGTAGCTTGTCCACTTGTATGGCAGCAAGTGCCACGCCAACCTCATGGTCGCGGCTTTGCTCCCACGATATCGTAGCATCTTTCATGCCTTGAATAACTTCTTTAATGTCATTGGTGATAATACCAACTTTTTTTGATCTTTGTCGAAGGTGGGCGTGAGGCAGTGTAACGATGTCGTCTTTGTTCATAGCAGATATTATATGCAAACAGAGGTAATTTCTCTAGTCCTAAAGCAAGTTTATAGGGTCAATGTCATATGACCAGTCGTTTGGCAACAGATCAATAACTTTCAAAAGTTCACCACGCCGTTTGCTTTTGATAATGAGCTGCCAGACGTATTTATTGTGAATTTTTTCGTGGAAGGCTGGCGCCGGACCGTCAATTTCTATCGCAAGCCGCTGTTTTGCGAGTATTTCAGCAAATTTTTCGGCATTAGTTTGCGCGGTAGCAGCTCGCACACGCCTGCAGCTGATTTTTAACACATGGCAAAAGGGTGGAAAATTATAGTCTTCGCGCTCTTTGAGCTCGGTTGCATAAAAAGTCTTCCAATCCTCAGAGACAGCAGCTTGTATGGTTAGATTTTCGGGTGAGTAGGTCTGAATTACAACCGATGCAGAGTTATTTTGGCTACTTCTACCAACGCGGCCAATAACCTGATAAAGCAGCTGATATGCACGCTCTTGGGCACTAAAGTCAGGGAGGTAGAGGCTCGCATCAGCGTTTATAACGCCTACAAGGCCTAGGCGTGGTAAATCTAGTCCTTTTGCAAGCAACTGCGTGCCAACGAGAATATCGATATTGCCTGAGTGAATCTCATCGTATAATTCATGGAGCCGTTCGCCTTTTTTACTATCAGTATCAAAACGTTCTATGCGGGCTGAAGGGAATAATTTTTGAAGCGCTGTCACAATAGATTTTGTACCGACGCTCTTTAGAACAATATCTGCACTACGACACTGTGGGCAGGCTGGTGGTGCGTTTCCAGTAAAACCACAGGTGTGGCAGCGTAATATATGGTCGTCGTGATGGTATGTAAGCGGCAGGTCACAATGCGGGCACAAGGCTTGCCAGCCACACTGTTCACATAACGTGATACGAGCTGTTCCGCGCCGGTTTATAAACACCAAGACTTGTTGTTGCCCAGCAAGCTTTTCGGTAATTTCAGCCACCAACTTTTTCGATAAGTAGTGGTTATTTGAAACGTGGGCTTTGTTTCGCATATCGACAACGGCCACTTCTTTTTCGGATTTTTTATCTTGGATTGCGTCGAGCGATATAATAGGGCGTTTTCTTGTAGCCGCAAGATAATAGTCCTGTATTGATGGTGTGGCTGAACCAAGAACAAGCTGTGCATTATGGAGGCTCGCCAACTTGCCGGCAACGCGTGATGCATGATAATGTGGTGCATTTTCTTGTTTGTACGCAAATTCATGCGACTCATCAACAACGATCAACCCGAGATTTTTAACTGGGCTAAAGAGTGCTGAGCGCGGACCAATAATAATAAGCGGTTGATCACTGCCAAGTATGTCAGCCCAGATGTTTCTGCGGGTAGCAGCAGTGAGTTGGGAGTGAAAAATAATCAATTTATGTGCCGGAAAAGTTTTTCTGTACTCCTGAGCTAACTGCGAAGTTAAGCTAATTTCGGGGGTGAGAATAATTGATGATTGCCCCGCATCAAGCGCTTTTTTTGTAAGTTCAATATAAACACGGGTCTTTCCACTGCCCGTTTCGCCGTGCAGTATATATGAACCAGGCTGCGATATAACGTTGAGGGCGTTTTTCTGGCTTGCAGTAAGAGTCGGTAGTGAAATAGGCGTCTGATTTGCAGTAGAGGGGGGTGTATCGCCGGACGCAGAAGCTGTATGTTTCTTGGGGAATGTGTCGGACGGTAGAAAAAGCTGCGCGGTTATACCAAGTGGTGCTGGGTAGTAGGCAGACAACCACAGAAAGAGTTCTATTGATTCCTGGGGCAACGGCGGCAAGGAAAGGGTCTCAATGATATCTTTTGTTGCAAAGCGGGGTTTTGCAGATTTTTGGACAACGAATCCATATGTCTCTCGCTTTTGCAGCTCAATAACAACTAACGCTCCCGGCTCTAACGGAGAGGTAGAGCTATAGGTAAGGAGCTCAGAACCATGATACATACGGCTGCCAACAGCGATTACATAGTAGTACATACCCTTAGTATAGAAGAAAGAAAAGTATAAATCTTAAATTTTCTTAAATCTTGGGCTTGAAAAGATCTCGTGGACGGGCTATACTAACTTACGTTGTTTGAATGACAATAAAAAGCTTATGTTAGACGTATTTATCACATCTCGAGTTCGGCGCAAGATCGTTGTAATCTATGCAAAATATCCAGACTTCAAGACGCATGTTCGCGGGCTTGCAAAGTTAATTAAAGAGGATGCCGGAAATATCCAGCGCGAACTTAAGCGTTTAGAAAAAGTTGGTTTCCTTATCTCGGAACGACAAGGGAATACTAAAATTTACCACACCAACAAGCAGTTCCTTATCTTTAAAGAACTACAGAGTATTGTTCTCAAATCTCAGAAGACGAACCAAAAGCGAACTACCCAACTTTAGGTTGTTTCTAAGATTTATATGAAAAGTATTGCAAAATTGTATCTGTTAGCGTACAATACGTACCGATGATACAAGTAACACGTAAAGACTCAAAAGAGTCGCCAGAAAATCTATTACGACGTTTTAATCGTAAAGTACAACAAGCAGGTACGCTTGCTGTTGTAAAACAGTCCCAGTATTTTGAAAAGCCGCTGAGTAAGCGCGAGCGTCGTACACGTGCAATAATTCGCCAAGAACGCAAAGTACAGAAACTTAGAAAGATTAAACTCGGCCAGCGTTAAGCACATGATAAAAGACCAGATCACTCAGGACCTGAAACAGGCCTTATTGGAAGGTGACAAGGTTAAAGTTACTGTTTTGCGAGGGCTCAAGAGCGTAGTCGGTTATGCAGAGGTTGCCTCTGGAAAACGCGATAGCGGCCTCGATGACCAAGAGATCATTACCTTATTTCAAAAAGAGGCGAAAAAACGCCAAGAGAGCGCTGATCTCTACCTGAAAGCTGGTGATCAAACGCGCGCCGACCAAGAAATTATTGAAAAGCGTATTATAGAAGTGTATTTGCCAGCACAATTATCGGAAGCAGAAATTGCTACTCATGTTGATGCAGCAATCGCTGAGCTTAGCGTAACAGATAGCAAGGCGATGGGCCAGGTTATTGGTGCAGTGAAAGCACGAACCAGAGGGGCAGCCGACGGAGCAATTATTGCTCGATTGGTCAAGGAACGATTAGGGTAATACAACATGATACTATTTTTTGGTCCTCCTGGTTCAGGTAAGAGTGTGCAAGGTGAACTGCTGGTAGAGCGGCATGGTTGGCAGTGGCTCTCAACGGGCGTGCTTTTTCGTAGCTCGGCAAATCCAGAAATTCACAAACGATTAGCAACTGGTGAGCTTATTGATGATGACTTAACGAATAAAGTGTTGGTTGAAGCTCTAGGTAATATCAAAGATTACACAAAGGTGATTCTCGATGGCTATCCACGCAATAGCAGCCAGGCTGAATGGTTGATACAAGCCCTCAAAGAGCGTGGCCAAAAAATTGATTGTGTGATTGCATTTCGCGTGCCAGAAGAAGAGATCATACAGCGATTAAGTGAGCGAGGCCGCGCTGAAGATACTCGAGAAGTTATTGAACGCCGGTTACAGATTTATAACGAAAAAACAGATCCAGTACTTGAATTTTTGCGGGCACAACGCCTAGCTATCCAAGAGGTTAACGGCAAGGGCTCTGTAGAAGAAGTCCATAAGCGTATACAAGGTGCAATTACGCGATGTTTACCAAAGTAAAAACATTAGCTGAGATCGAAGCCATGAGAGAGAGTGGGGCTATGCTAGCCACGGTATTGGCACACCTTGAGAAACAGATAGCAGCAGGGCAAACAACCAAATATGTAGCAGACCTGGCCGCAAAAGAACTCAAATCACTGGGCGGTAAGCCGGCGTTTTTAGGCTACCAGGGTTTCCCAGATGTTATTTGTATATCGGTGAATGATGAAGTGGTACATGGCATACCAAGTGCACAAAGGGTATTACAAGACGGTGATATTGTGGGCTTAGATTTTGGTGTGACATATCGCGGCATGATCACTGACAGCGCAGTAACGGTAGTTATTGGTGATTATCTTGAAAAATCGCATAGAACACTTGTAGAAACAACGAAAGCTTCGCTCACGGCAGGTATTAAAGCAGTAAAAGACAGTGTACAGACCCAAGATATTGGCAGTGCGGTGCAAGCAGTTCTTGAAAAGCAAAATCTTGGCATTGTACGCGAATTAGTAGGGCACGGCGTGGGACATCACGTACACGAAGAACCGAATGTGCCAAATTACGGTATACGAGGCAAGGGCGAGCGCTTAGAAGCTGGCATGACGATTGCTATTGAGCCGATGGCGACCTTAGGCGATTACAAAATACAAATAGATAAGGATCGCTGGACGATTCGCACGAAAGATGGATCACTTGCGGCACACTTCGAACATACCGTATTAATTACCCAAAATGGCTTTGAAATCTTAACAAAGATATAATCGAAACTTGCTCTCTATAAACCATAGGCGGTATACTGCCTTTATGCGTGATTCGGCCTCGGCACACTTTGTAGGCTTAGATATTGGCACGGCTTATGTCCGTGCGGTTGTTGGTATTTTAGATCAGCAGTCTTCTTCGGGACGTCCATCTATCATCGGCCATGGTATCGCGCCGAACAACGGTATGCGCAAAGGTGTTGTCGTGCATGTAGATGATGTCGCAGAGGCTATCGCGCACGCGGTAACAGAAGCTGAAAGAATATCTGGTAAGCCTATTAAGCGTGCGGTTGTAAATGTGAATGGGTCACATATTGCTGGGCAAAATTCAAAAGGGGTTATAGCTATCAGTACTGCTAACCGTAAGATTACTCCTCAGGATCGGTTGCGGGTAGAAGAGGCAGCTACTATTATTCAGTTACCGGCAAATCGCGAAATCATTCAGGCTTTTACAAAAAACTACTCTGTTGATGGCCAGCAAAATATTAAAGATCCAGTGGGCATGCAGGGAGTGCGGCTTGAAGCAGATATGCACTTAGTGACCGCGGCAACCCCAAATGCACATAGCCTTGATATGGCACTCGAAAAGGCACAAATCCAGCCCTCAAACCATACAATTTCCGGGCTAGCAGCGGCAGAAGCGGTCTTGAATCGCCAGCAAAAAGAAGTCGGAACAGTAATAGTGGATATTGGTGCGGGTACCACCAACATTGTGGTGCTAGAAGATGGAGAAATCCAACATGTCGCAGTGCTGCCTATAGGCGGGAATAATGTAACAAATGACCTAGCAATTGGGCTGCAAACTGATCTCGATGTGGCTGAAATGGTGAAAGTCCGTTACGGCGAGTTTCTGAAGAAAGAAACAATCAAGATTGCGACCGATAAAGAAGAGCATGTTTTTGAAGTGAAGAAGATCCGTATGATTGTTGAGGCGCGGATTGAGGAGTTATTTGAGCTTGTTGATAAAGAGCTCAAAAGGATACACCGTTCGCGTAAACTGCCAGGAGGCGCTGTTATTGTTGGTGGTAGTGCCAAGCTGCCTCATATTGCAGGCATAGCCAAGGAAAATCTGCAGCTTGCCGCGCGGGTTGGTGAGCTACAGGCTATTGAGGGGCTTGCTGATACTATCAATGACCCGTCTTTTTATACAGCTACCGGACTTATGATACTGGATATTTTCTTCGGTGGAGAAGACAAAGAGTCATTGGATTATGCGGGTGGCGGCAATCCACTGAGCCTGATTGATACATTGTGGCGCAAAGTTAAGCGCTAGAGCTACATATGTACTCGCCTAAATAGGCGGGTAATTTTTATGTATAAATTTATTGAACTTAGTTGACATAATAAGCTATACTGAAAGATATAAGACATTAGAATACAAGGGATACGATAAAGCCATATGCCACAAGTTGCACCAGCTATAGAAACATTTGCACGAATTAAAGTCATCGGAGTCGGTGGAGCCGGAGGCGCAGCAGTAAACCGTATGGTTGATGCTGGCGTTGACGGAGTAGAGTTTATTGCCATTAATACCGATGCGCAAGCGCTGCATCACTCACAAGCAAAAGTAAAACTCCATATCGGTAAAGATGAGACTCGCGGGCTTGGTGCGGGCGCTGATCCATCTGTAGGCCAACGTGCTGCAGAAGAGTCACTCGATGAAATTAAGGCTATACTTGAAGGTGCTGATATGGTCTTTATAACTATTGGCGCTGGCGGTGGTACCGGAAGCGGTGCTGGTCATATTGTGGCAAAAGCTGCGCAAGATATGGGGATTTTAGTAGTTGGCTTTGCGACAAAGCCGTTTGCATTTGAGGGTGAAAAACGCCGTAAAAATGCTGATCTTGCTATTAGCAATCTGAGACAGGTCGTTGATACGCTTATTGTTGTTCCAAATGACCGGTTGCTGCAGACAATAGATCGGCAAACACCACTCCTTGAAGCATTTAAGGTGGCTGATGATGTATTACGTCAGGGTGTCCAAGGCATCTCAGACCTAATTACTGTCCATGGGCTTATTAACCTTGACTTTGCAGACGTTAAAACAGTGATGGCAGATGCTGGCTCAGCGTTGATGGGTATTGGCCGGGCAAGCGGTGAAGACCGAGCGGTTAATGCTGCACAGCAGGCGATTGACTCGCCGCTACTTGAAGTGTCTATTGATGGTGCGCGCGGCATTCTCTTTAATGTTATCGGTGGTAATGATCTTTCTATGCACGAAATTAACGCAGCTGCAGAGACTATTACTAATGCAGCTGATACCGATGCAAATATTATCTTTGGTGCAACAATCAATCCAGAGCTTGACGGTGAAGTCATTGTAACTGTGGTGGCAACAGGGTTTGATGCATCATATTTTTCCGGACGTTCACAGCCTGTAACAGCTGGCGTAGAATCATCGACTGATGATACTGCCTCTGCGGTCAATACGCTTAGCAGTTCGGACATGACAGATATCGACCTTACCCTAAAGGATAATCAGGAAGATACGACAGTTGTTGGCAGCCTTACTGACGACGATGCTCACGAGGTGCCAAATATGTGGACTATTGAAGATAGCGAAGATACTGATGAAGCTAAAGCTGGTGATAACGAAAATGGAGCATTTGTGGGCGACCACAGTGCCGATGACGAACTTGAAAAGCCATCATTCTTGCGCAGGCTAACGCGTCGCAGCAAAGATATTGACGAAGAACCAAGCGAAAAAGATAAATAACAGATACAAAAAGCAAAAAACGTACTAAATTATACAGCGATATTGTCATTGCAACACGCTATATTTAGGGGTATGATGGATGTAGTATGCACTATATATGCTGATTAGTGCTTGTACATTTACTATATAACAAGGAGGTTAATAACGAATGAAGTGCAACCAATGTCATCAGGTTGACACCAAAGTTATTGAGTCTCGTGATGTAACTGATGGTGCGGCAATTCGCCGCCGCCGAGAATGTTGCAAGTGCGGCTTTCGCTTTACTACATATGAACGTGTTGAACGGCCACAATTGGTGGTTATAAAGAATAGTGGAACGCGCGAATTATTTAGTCGCGATAAGTTGCTTGCTGGATTGTATCGGGCGTGTGAAAAAACAACAGTCACAAGCCTCGAGCTTGAGAAAGTAGTTGTATCTGTAGAGCAAGAGCTCTATCAGTGCGGCGATGCAGAAGTTACATCACTCAAAATAGGTACGCTGGTTATGGATCAGCTTGCCGGACTCAATGAAGTGGCGTATGTACGATTTGCGAGCGTATACCGTCGGTTCAGCGATATCGCTGGATTCGAAAAGGAACTTTCGCAAATTAAACAGCGTAAAACCACCGAGCACGTCAAAGTCTAGCTAGATAAGGAGTTATTTGACGGCTCTCCTCGATCTTGAACCAAACGTATCGTAGCGTGTTGTAAATATCGGTTTGTAATTTTTGCATATCCGACATATAACTAATACATACGTGGGGCGTTAAAGTTCGTGGAGAGCTTGCCTGTGTGTCGTGAGGGCACATACGGAGAACTCTAATAAAAATTTTTTAATATAAAATATAACAAAATCATCCAAAATAGGTGAAAAGTGAGGGTACTATGGGACAACAAACAGCAAGCCTAGGGGTTAGGCGTTTATTCACTGACTCCAAGACAAAGGCATATAATCAATTAAAGTGGACTAAACGGGATTCACTTATTAAGAATCCTGCAACGGAAGACGTCGTATTTGAACAAAAAGACGTAGAGTTTCCTGAGGGCTGGTCGTTAAACTCGATCAATATTGTGTCGCAAAAATATTTTGCAGGTACGCCAGGCACACCGGAGCGCGAGGGATCACTTAAGACACTTATAAATCGTATCGCTGACACTATTACGCGTGCAGGGCAGCAAGAAGGGTATTTTACTTCGGCACAAGAGGCTGAGACATTCCGCGAGGAACTTAAATATATTCTTGCAACACAGCGAGCAGCATTTAATTCCCCAGTTTGGTTTAATATTGGTGTCCCAACCCGAGCGCAACAAGCAAGCGCTTGCTTTATCCTTGGGGTCGAAGACTCTATGCCATCAATTCTTAACTGGTACGTTGAAGAGGGTATGATCTTTAAGGGTGGCTCTGGCGCTGGTATTAACCTGAGTGGCCTTCGCTCCTCAGCAGAAGGTCTTAGTTCAAGCGGCGGCAAAGCCTCTGGCCCAGTGAGCTTTATGCGGGGCGCAGATGCGAGCGCTGGCACTATTAAAAGCGGCGGCAAAACTCGCCGGGCAGCTAAGATGGTTATCTTGAACGCCGATCACCCAGATATCGAAGAGTTTATTTGGTCTAAAGATCGTGAAGAAAAAAAGGCGCGCGTACTGCAAGAAGCCGGTTTTGACATGAGCTTAAACGGGCACGATTCATTTAGTATTCAATACCAAAACGCGAATAACTCAGTACGGGTTACCGATGAATTTATGCAAGCCGTTGAAAATGATGATGACTGGAATTTGACTGCAGTAACAGATGGGCGTGCAATAAAAACTATGAAAGCACGCGATCTCTTCCGCCAGATATCAGAGGCAGCATGGGCGTGCGCAGACCCAGGCATGCAGTTCGATACCACCATTAACCACTGGCACACTACGCCAAATGCTGGTCGTATCAACGGCTCAAACCCATGTAGCGAATACATGCATCTTGATAACTCTGCGTGTAACTTAGCGTCAATTAACCTCTTAAAGTATCTTGGCGATGACAATACATTCGATATAGAGGGCTTTAGGCATACGGTAGAAGTTATGTTTACAGCGCAAGAGATTCTTGTTGGCTATTCGAGCTATCCAACCAAAGGTATAGACAAGAACGCTCGTGCGTATCGAGAGCTTGGCTTAGGCTACGCA
Source organism: uncultured Candidatus Saccharibacteria bacterium (assembly GCA_964438085.1). Lineage (GTDB taxonomy): Bacteria > Patescibacteriota > Saccharimonadia > Saccharimonadales > UBA4665 > CALBGR01. Next base: position 16,850 of record CAYTIU010000002.1, read on the forward strand.
AACCTTGGTGCGCTCTTGATGGCTCAAGGCTTGCCATATGACTCTGAAGAGGGTCGTGCGCAGGCAGCAGCAATTACTGCGCTTATGACAGGCCACGCCTATGCAACCAGCGCTAAGATTGCACGCATTGTTGGACCGTTTGCGGGCTATCATAAAGACCGCGAGGGTATGAACCGAGTATTGCGCTTACACCGCGAAGCAGTATCTGATATTAATGCAGCACTAGTTTCAGAGGATCTTTTAAGCGCGGCTACCAATGCATGGGACGAAGCAGTTGAATTAGGCGAACAGTTTGGTGTCCGTAACTCGCAGGCGAGTGTGTTGGCTCCAACTGGTACCATCGGGCTTATGATGGACTGTGATACAACTGGTATCGAACCAGACTTTAGCTTGGTCAAGCACAAAAACTTGGTTGGCGGTGGCTCTATGGCTATCGTGAACCAAACTGTGCCGCGCGCGCTCAAGACTCTCGGATACACTCAAGCTGAAATTGATGCGATAGTAGAGTATATCCACGAAAACACGACCCATGTTGGTGCTCCCGGGCTCAAGAAAGAGCATAACGCGGTCTTTGCCTGTGCAGTTGGTGAAGAAGCAATCCACTACCTTGGGCACGTAAAAATGATGGGTGCGGTGCAGCCGTTCTTATCTGGCGCTATTTCTAAGACAGTGAATATGCCAGAAGAAGCAACCGTAGAAGAAGTTGAGCAACTACACATTGATGCGTGGAAGCTTGGACTTAAGGCAGTTGCGATTTACCGTGATAACTGTAAGGTTGCACAGCCACTCTCTGCTAAAAAGAAAGCTAGCGATGCAGATACGCCAGAAGTTGCGCTTGCTGAGCAACTGGCAGCTGCCGAAGATAAGATTGTAGTAAAGGGCGCTGTACGCCGATTGTTACCACAGCGACGTACAAGCAATACTTACAAATTCCATCTCTCAGACCTTAAAGGTTTCTTTACGGTTAGCGAGTACGATGATGGTACGCCTGGAGAACTCTTTATATCTGTTGCAAAGCAAGGTTCAACACTTTCAGGCTTGATGGACTCGTTCGCGATTAGCGTGAGCCATGGCTTGCAATACGGTGTGCCGCTTAAGAGTTATGTAAAAACGCTTATGGGTACAAGTTTTGCACCATCTGGCATAACCGATGACAAGGATATCCGCGTAGCAAGCTCGATCACTGATTACATCATGCGCCGGCTTGCACTCGATTACTTGTCGTTCGACGATCGTTTAGAACTTGGCTTGGCATCTATAGATGACATGCCAGAAGATCAAACGAGTTTATTGACTGATGACCAGTCAAATATAAGCCAGGAAACTCTTAAGACGGCAGTAGCTCCAGCAGAAGAAGCTCCGGTGCCAGCACTAGAGCCAGTTAAAGCAACTGCCGAGCCAAAGAAAGAGGCTACTACTCAAAATCAGAAAGATGAGCATGCGCCACTTTGCTATAGCTGCGGTAACCAAACGCAGCGAGCAGGCAGCTGTTATGTCTGTACAAGTTGTGGCAGCACAACAGGTTGTTCGTAGAATAGCGCGTAACATTCTACAGTACTACCTAAAGGAGCAAGGCTTAGGATATCCCTAAGCCTTGCTTGCTCTTTGTTCGCAGCAGATGCTATGCTAAACGTAATGAAATTGCTTATCTTTTATCGCCCCAATAGCGAGTATGCCCGGAGCGTGGAAACGTTTATTCATGATTTTAGGGCGCAATACGATGTAAGCGCAAGAATTGAGATTATGAATCTTGACACAAGAGATGGCGCAGCGATGGCGTCCCTGTACGATGTGGTGCGATATCCAGCATTTTTAGTGACTGCAGACGACGGAGTGCTCATACACGCCTGGGAGGGCGAAACCCTACCGCTCATGCGTGATGTAGCCGGCTATCTTGCGTAACACATAAGTGGTGCGCTATAATCAGTGCACATGCATCTTTACTTTTAGTAAGGTAAGCGGCTATCAACCGTGAATGCAGCAGGAAGAAACCATATTTTAGAGAGTATGGAAGTAGAACCTGACGGAATCAGCTCGTAAGACTGAGAATAAAGCGCTAAAAGAATCACCTCTTTTGGAAGTCAGATGGTACCTCCCGTTTTTGGGATCTGACAGACAAGAGAGGTGATTTTTGTTTTAACAAGGAAGGTAAGCGATGAAAAAATATCCTAGGATTGGCGTTGGCGTTTTTATTTTCAAAGAAGGCCAATTTCTTATGGGCAAACGCAAAGGGTCGCATGGGGCTGATTCTTGGTCAGTGCCAGGAGGATGGCTTGAATATCAAGAGACACTTGAAGATGCAGCTAAACGCGAGGTACAAGAAGAAACTGGCCTTGAGATTAAGGATATTCATTTTGGTGCGCTTACTAATAATATATTCTGGAATGAGGATGTACACAGCATCACGGTGTGGATGATTAGTAAGTGGGTCGCTGGGAAACCACAGATTATGGAGCCAGATAAATTTATAGAACAACGCTGGGTGGATTTTGATACTATGCCGGAGCCACTTTTCTTACCCTGGGAAGACCTAAGGAAAAGCCAGTTTTACGATGTTTTAAGAAAAGAGTTAACTAAATCGATATCAGGAGAGAAGTAATGAAATTTACAGCTGGGACACGCAGGCGAGCGCTCGAGTACGAAAAAGATGTTGCGGAGCAGTGGAAAAAGCATAAAACATTCGAAAAATCTGTAGCGCAACGGCCAGTAGAAAAATCATTTGTATTTTATGATGGTCCGCCGTTTTTGACTGGTACGCCGCATCACGGGCACCTGTTAATTTCTGCTATCAAAGACGCAGTAGCTCGCTACCAGACGATGCAGGGTCATCGGGTTGAACGCAGGTGGGGCTGGGATTGCCACGGTTTGCCGGCAGAGGTGTTTGTCGAGCAAAAGCTTGGCATTAAGAACAAAAAAGAAATTGGCACCAAAATCAGCATTGCCGATTATGTGCGTGAGTGCCGCGCTGCTATGGTACAGACTGGTACAGAATGGGAAGATACTATCGAGCGGCTCGGGCGCTGGGTAGAGTTTAAGGGTGCCTACAAAACCATGGATAACGAATATATGGAGAGTGTGTGGTGGGCGTTTAAAAAACTCTATGACGAGGGCAAGATTTACGAAGGTGAAAAGATTCTCATTTACTGCACCAAAGACGCTACGCCGATCTCTAAATCCGAGGTAGCGATGGAGAATAGTTACCAGATGGATACTGATCCAAGTGTTTTCGTATACTTCCAGATCGAAGATACAGATGAATATCTGCTTGCTTGGACTACCACGCCGTGGACGCTACCGGCAAATGTGGCGTTGGCGGTAAATACCAAGCTTTCATATACATTGGTTGAATACCAAGGCAAGAAATTCTATGTAGGCAAAGATGCGCTCGAACGAGTCATGCAAGATGAGAAGCACCGGCCACTACCGTATAAGACACTTAAAACCATAAAAGGCAAAGAGTTGGTTGGCTTGAAATATGCGCCATTGTTCCAAAATCACGGGCCTGATGCGCACAGGATATTGGCAGCAGACTTTGTATCAGCAGAAAGCGGCACTGGTATTGTGCACCAGGCACCAGCCTATGGCGAAGATGACTATGAGTTATGCAAGGCCGAGGGTGTGCCGGTAGTATCTTTGGTTGATGAAAATGGACATTATACTGAAGGCCGCTGGCAAGGTGAGAATATATGGGATATCAATAAAGAGATTGCTAAAACGCTTGTCCGCGAAGACAAGGCGCTTAAAGTCGAGTATATCCAGCATGAATACCCGCATTGTCATCGCTGTGGCACAAAACTTATGTACCGCGCGCACCCAAGTTGGTTTTTGGATATCCAAGCGCAAAAGCACGAGATGCTTGCGGCTAACGAAACTACCACCTGGCGCCCCAAAAAGCTGCAAGAAGGGCGTTTTAAGCATATTCTTGAAACTGCACCAGATTGGAACTTGAGCCGCGATAGATACTGGGCAACACCGATACCAGTATGGCGCGGTGTGCGTAATGATGGTACTGAGGTTATTAAGGTCGTTGGCTCGTACCAGGAATTTCAGGAGCTAACAGGAAAGACTCTTGACGATTATCACCTACCAAACGTGATGGACATCACCTTTGAAGTTGATGGAACGCAATTAACACATATTGGAAAAGTGCTAGATTGCTGGTTTGAGTCAGGCAGTATGCCGTTTGCACAGTTCCACTATCCGTTCGAAAACAAGGAGAAATTTGAACGCCATTTTCCAGCAGATTTCATTACCGAAGCGATCGACCAAACGCGTGGCTGGTTTTACTCATTAACTGCGGTGAACGTGGGGCTATTTGGGCAATCTCCGTTTAAGAATCTTATCTGTACCGGACACATTAATGCTGCGGACGGTAAGAAAATGAGTAAAAAGCTCAAAAACTACACCGATCCTGTAGAGCTCATGGATAAGTATTCAGCTGATTCATTCCGGTTTTTGATGATGTCTTCGCCGCTTGCGAACGGAGAAAACTTTGCGCTGGCAGATCGCGATGTGGGTGATGTAGCTCGCAAACTGAGTATGATCTGGAACATGTATGACTTTTTCACGATGTATGCCGAAGTTGACGGTTGGGAATTTAATGGAAAATTAACATATCCAAAGAAATTCGCTAATCCGTTAGACGAGTGGATTATAAGCCGGGTACATCAGCTCGGGCAGGAGGTTAAGAAACATATGGATGTATATGATATTCCAAACGCCACCAAGCCTATCCTACCATTTATAGATGATGCCAGTAATTGGTACGTCCGCCGCAGCCGCCGTCGTTTCTGGAAGAGTGGTGACGACGCAGATAAAAATAATGCTTACCAGACACTACATTATGTGTTGGTGTATCTTGCACAGGTTATTGCGCCGTTTACGCCGTTTTTGGCAGAGGAATTGTATCAAAAGCTAACAGGTGGCGAGAGCGTGCACCTACTTGATTGGCCAAAGCCAGGACATATAAACGAAGCGTTAGTTGCCGAGATGGCAGAATTGCGCGAGTACGTGAATGAGGGGTTGAGTACCAGGGCTAAGCAGCAGATTAAGGTGCGCCAGCCGCTCGCAGCAGTCACTATTCCTAAAAAAGGTACATTGTTTGCCTATGACGATATCCTGAAAGAGGAATTGAATGTAAAAACAGTGCAAGTTGGTGACTTTGCGCTTGATCTCGAAATCACGCCTGAACTCAAACGGGAGGGTCAGGCACGCGAAGTAATCCGCTACGTACAAAATGCCCGTAAGAAAGCCGGGCTGAACGTAGACGACCGTATTGCGCTGAGTTTGACGGCAAAAGGTGATCTTGCGCTGGCAATTACTGAATACCAAGAGACTATTGCCGCAGAAACGCTGGCAACCGAGGTAGCAGCCGATAAGTCGTTTAGTTACCACGAAAAGGTTACTGTCGATGGTGTAGAGCTAGAAGTTTCCTTGCAAAAACAATCGTAAAAATTACAACTGTATTATTCTTATATTTAAGATAATTTTAGGGTTTTCCTACTACAATAGGTGTATGAATGAAACTACACTGACCGACCTCAAACAGTTTCTCGCGACCACTATTCATAGTGAAGTAAATCAGACTGTTAAATACGAAATCAAACAGATATTTGAACAGGATATAAAGCCATTTATTCGATCTGAAGTAAGGCAAGTAGTTAAGCATGAATTAGCCATCTTCAAACAAGAGATAGACGCTCGGTTTGATGAGATTGATCGCAAATTCGATGAAGTAGATAAACGGTTCGACGAAGTTGATCGTAGATTTATTGAGATCGATCTGCGGTTTGAGCAAGTAGACTTACAATTTGTACAAATAAATCATAGATTTAACGAAATTGATGATCGATTCAATAAGGTTGACCAACGGTTCGATGAGGTCGACCACAAGTTTGAGCAGATAGATAAGAAATTTGAGCAGGTTGACCGCAAGTTTGAAGAGGTTAATGGTCAGTTTAAAGAAGTCATGGTGGCTATCGGTGATACGATGGTTCAAGATAACGATGAAACAGATAATCGGTTTAATAATCACGAGCATCGTATACGTAAACTAGAGAAGAAGGTGGCATAAGCGCTCCTTAGCTCTTTACAGAGGTGGAAAAATTTGGTATTATCTCTTGGTAACTAATTTTTCTACTAAGAAAGAAGACAGATGAAAAAAGCAGTCATTAACACCGGTGGTAAGCAGTATCTCGTTGCAGAAGGCGAGACGCTTGCTGTTGAGCTACTAAAAACAGATGCCAAAAAGGTAGATTTTGATGCACTTTTAGTGATTGATGGTGCAAAAGTCCAGATTGGTAAGCCGCTTGTAAAGGGCGCAAAGGTTTCAGCAGAAATCGTACAAGCAGATGCACGGGCAGATAAAGTCACCGCAATCCGCTACAAGGCAAAAAAGCGTGTACGTAAAGTACGCGGCCATCGCCAGCATCAGACCGAGATCAAGATTACTAAGATCGTGTAGGTACAAGAGCCATCTACGTAGGCTTATGAACCACCCATAAATATGGGTGGTTTGTTTTTGGTAGGGCTCTAAAAATACATTGGCGACTTGCATTATAGAATGCATCGGCTTACAAAGTTGCTGGGAAGTAGGCATACCGATCGAAAATTAGGCAGGTGAGTGTGGATAACTTTTTGCGGATTTGAACTAATGTAATTTTATTTACAACAAAATAGTATGCATCATATACACTAAAATGTAACAGGGTAGGTTAATTTACAGGGGGTATTCAGATACCATAGTAAATATTACAATGGAAAATCTTAAAAATTGTAACATTTTTATCATAAATCTCCTGAACACTAACTTTATCAAAATCTCTTGAATTACTCTTCTCACCAGATCATACTAGGGGGTAGTTTGTACTGACACAAACACAAAAAATTAAAGCTAGCGCCAAAAGCTAGTGAACACACAGACAAACATGCCACACAAAACACTTCTCAGACCTATACTGTTTGGACGTACCCTTTGGTACGTGAGTTTGTGTTTATTGTTTATTGCTTTCATTTCACTGAACACATTTTTCGTTACTCCTCCTAGAACTGCCGAGGCTGCCACTTCCTCTACCATGAACTTCCAGGCCAGGCTGCTCCAAAGCTCTGGAGCATTGGTAGCTGATGGCTATTACAACGTCGAGTTCAAACTGTGGGATGCTAGCGTTGGCGGTAATAACGTCTGGACTGAAACCTACAAACAAGCTAACCGCGTTCGAGTAGTCAATGGCTACCTGACGGTAAACCTTGGTACTGTGACTGCCTTTGGCAGCATCAACTGGGATCAAGAACACTGGTTAACCATGAACATTGGCGGTACGGCTAACACTGCAGACCCCGACTGGGACGGTGAGATGACGCCACGCCTGAAGCTGACCGCCGTACCGTACGCCTTTACCGCTGGTAAACTTCAGCAAAACACTGGTGGCAACACTAGCACGCTCGGCTTTGCTACCCAAACCGGAGCAAGGAATATTTTACTGCCTGATGAAAGTGGTACCCTTTGTATCCAAGGTAGTGGTAGCTGTGGTTTCGTAACCGGTAGCGCAGCCAACTATATTCAGAACGGCACTTCTCCTCAAACTGCTAACTTTAACGTCACCGGGAATGGTACTGTGGGGGGAACTATGATTGCCAACCTTTTCCAGGGCTCGGGGGCTAGTTTAACTAATCTTAATGCTAGTAATGTAGGCAGTGGTACCTTGGGTGATGCCTATCTCAGCTCTAACGTAGCGCTGCTAAACCGTAACAGCCAAATCTTCACTGGCAACGAACAGATCTTTAGGAACGCCACCAACTCTGCTAATGCATTTAGGGTGCAAAATGCTGCAGGCAATACAGCCTTCAATGTAGATACTACTAATTCTACTTATGCCCTGGTTGAAATAGGTGGTACAGGTTACGATTTTTCTGAGATAGTGCTAAAGCGAGGCTCGGCTGCATCATGGGGTATCGGTACAGATAGTGTAGATGATTTCTATGTCTATAAGCCTGGAGAGGGTGTAGCGCTTGCTCTCAGTGACACTGGCGAAGCTCGGTTTCGTAATTTTACTAACTCTACAACTGCTTTCCAGATTCAAGATGCCTCAGGAGGTAGTTTATTAACCGCAGATACACAGAACTCGACTATTACTGTTACTGATTTTCGTCCAAAAGAGGTTGGAACCCTCAACACTGGGGTGGAATACACCACTCTGTCCACTGGGATCGACGATGGGGGCCCATGGAACGGCAATACTAAGTGGACGCAGACAGGAGCTGATGGATTTATACGTACGGTATATTCCCAATGGGATGCTGTGACTGATCTTACTGATGTAGTCTTTGTTCGATGTACAGATATTGACTGCACAAGCCCAGTAAGAACAGTTATAGCAGAGGGGCAGCAAGACGTGAACTATGGTTCACCAGTCATAAAGATGGTTGGCAACATAGCCCACATTGGCTATGAAAAATATGATTATAGTGATTATGAATCAAGCTATCAATATGTACGCTGTAGCAACCAGGATTGTACAAGCCCAGATCCGGTAACTATATTTGGACCGGAAGAAGAACAAGAGGTCGGAGAGCATACTGCCATAGATGTAGGCTCTGACGGAAATGCTCGCGTCGCTCTCAGTACTTATAATGACAACACTAGTACCTATGAGCTTATTTTCATACTATGTGGGCAGGCTGATTGCTCTTCTGGAACTCGGACAACAACTACGATCACCTCGATAGAGAACGAAGAAGGGTGGATAAACGGTAATATAAACATGTTGTTGGGTTCGGATGATAACGCATATATTACATTTGGTAACCGGTGGCAGTATGCAGGGACAACAGTCAATCTCATACACTGTAACAATGCTGATTGTTCTGACTACGATTGGGGATTTAGCGAGGATACAGGCACGGATGGATGGGTGGGGCCGCATGATCTTGCCATAGATAGCAATGGCTACCCAGTAATAGTATATACAGACAACTCTTCGCGAGATACATTGTATATGGCTCGGTGTAGCAACGAATGGTGTGAAAATTGGGATATATATGAAATTGCTCAGCACAACAATATAAATGATGTTGCCCTAGAGTTAGATGGTGATGATCGTCCAATAATTGCATATGATATATACAATGAACTCACAGATACAAATATAGTCAACTATGTGTACTGTTCGGACTTTTGCGAAGATGACATCATCAATATCCAGTCTTTAGGTGGGTCAGGGGGGAATGTCTCGATGGCTTTAGACGGTAATGGCCTAGCCTCTATATTGTATGTTGCATCTGACTATAAAAATCTTAACCTAGCTCGCCTGATGCAACATGTTCCAGCAAATACTGGAGTAGGTACTAGCATAGGCAGCGAATCTAATCCATTCGGTAGTGTGTATTCAGTTCAGATGTCTGCTAATATGTTGTATCTTCAAGGTGGTGGCGAAGTACTAGCCATTAATAATCTAGATGGTAAAAAAGTGCTATCTGTAGATACAACGCAAGAAAAAGTCATAATAAATGCAGAGACAATCATCAATAACGAAATGAATGTCAAAGGTCATTTGACAGCGAGAGATGGATTGAGCGTTAACGGAGGTACGAGTATTTCAGGCGATCTGGAAGTCGAGAGTAACCTATACGTTCATGGTAGCAACTTTTCTATAAGTGACTTGATAGAGGGATGGAGTGGAGATTCGTGGTCGAATCCGAATGGCGTATCATTGCTAGACGGTAAGCTTGAGGTTCGTGGAAATAGTGCAGACAGGAAAGCGAGTGCTAGTTTGTATGATACCAGTCTTCGGATAGGCAGTAACCGTACTTACGTAGGTAAATTTAGTGATACTTTTGAATCGGGTACTTTTGATTTGTGGGATAGTGTAGTTGGTGATGTCTCAGTCTCGACCGACAGCTTTAATAGTGGAACAGGTACCTCTAGCGCAGTAATAAACATTAATAATTCTCCGTCAGAACTAAAGAAATCTATAGGTGAACATGATAATGTAGTCGCCTTGAGTATGTATATTTGGGGAGCCGAACCAGGGAACATCGCAAGTGTTTATAATAGTAATGGCGACAGATTCTCCGCGTATATAGATTCAGAGGGCATATTTTGTATATACAACGGAGCTACTGATACAGATACATGTATAGACGAGGAAGACGAAGAAATATGGCAAAATGGATATAACAGAATCGGCTCGTTTAGTAGCTCGCGATGGATAGGGATAAACTTAACAGTTGATTTTGACGGTGATATTACAGCATGGTACGATGGTTTCGAAGGATGGGGCGAAGTATCAGACTCTAGTGGTACAGGTGCATACTCATTCACGCAAATTGGTGTAGGTGATCCTAGCGGTGTTGGTATAAATACGCAGCGTACAGTAGATAATGTTACATTTACACCGAGAAATCATGATGATGAGGATTGGCAATGGGAGGGTAGCCCTCAAAATAGCGACCTGCTTGTCGGTAGCTCCTTAGTAGTGAGCGGATCTTCTGTTTTCAAAGGTCAGGTATTAGTACAAAATGCAGCCGGAGGATCTATGCTAAACGTTAACGGGCATAACAATAGTATTACTCTTGGTGAAAATACGTTGTTTACGCTAGGAAGCTTTAGCGATGAACCAGCAGGTACAAACGGTAGTATGTATTACGACACAACGCTTAGTAAATTCCGCTGTTACCAGGACGATGAATGGGTAGACTGCATTGGTGGCTCTGGTGGAGGTGGTGGTGACATTCTCCAAGGCGGAAACTCATTCGGTGTTGGCGGTATGACCATTGGTACCAACGATAACTATGACTTAAGCTTTAAGACGAACGGCACTACGAAAGCAACGCTTACTACAGCTGGTATGCTACAGTTAGCAACACAAGGAGACACTGGTGGTTTACAAATTGGTGGTGATATCAATTTGTATCGCAGCGCAGCTAACGTGCTTAGTTTAGCCACGGGCGATAGCTTTAACCTTGTATCTGGCAATCTCCAATTTGGTGGTACGACTGTCATAGACTCATCAAGAATATTACAGAACGTAACTGCTAGTGCAGACATACTTACTTCGGGTACGCTTGCTGACGCTCGGCTTAGTTCCAACGTAGTCCTCCTCAATCGCAACAGCCAAATCTTTACTGGTAACGACCAGATATTTAGAAGCACCGCATCGAATGCTTTCCGTATACAGAACGCTGGTGGTACCACTATGTTTAGGGTTAACACTGAAGATGAAGAAATTCTTATGGATGCTTATGCCTACTTATTCCAGGGTGCGAGAATCGGTGACTTCTCCGCAAGTGGCACGGTGCTCACCGTCAGAGCTTCATCTGGCAACAATGGTATATTCTTAAACTCTAATTCGGGCAATAGTCCATTTATGACATGGAGCAATGGCACCCAAGAATTTAGGGCTCGGACAAATAACACGCACTTCTATCTTGGCCATGGTAGCTTCACTCCTACGTTCAGCCTCAGCAATACCGGACAGACTGCTTTCCAAAACTCTACTGACTCCACAACAGCGTTTCAGGTGCAAAACGCTGGAGGCAGCAGCATCTTCAATGTAAACACTACCAACGGACTAGCTGGCATTAGAGGCACAGGCACCAACGGTAGTGAAGGCAAGCTAACTTTTGGCGATTATAGCCAGGCTAATTGGCACGGAGCGACAGTTGGAGAGTATGGCTCGGGCGATACTAATATATTACAACTGCAAGGTGCTGCAGGTCTACGTATGACCGTAGGGGGTATAGGAGAGATTAATGCGCTTAGTATTGACGCCGCAGGTGATATAGAGACCTACAGAGACCTCACGGTTACAGATGACCTATTTGTGGAAGACTCCCTGTATGTAACTGGTTTTGCCGAGTTTAATACAGGCCTAGATGTATATGGCTGGGGAATAAATACATACGACTCAGGTGTTGGTGTAAACGAAGCCTCAGTTGATGTTAGGCGAAGTTGTTCAAGCTGTAGCGCTATAGTGTTATGGGAAGTAGGAAATGATGATGACCCTAGATTCAATATGCTAGTAAATGGTGAAATGCGATGGGGCGATGGCTCAAATGGCTTTGATACCTATCTCTACCGTTCGACAGCTGGTACCCTAAAGACGGACGGTAACCTCCATATACAGACAGATACTAATTCCGCAACAGCCTTTGTAATCCAAAATGCATCTAGTACGGCACTGCTTACGGCTGACACGACGAGTTCACGTATAACGGTTGGCAACGACAGCGGCACGGTATCGTTACGTGTTGGCGGAGGTACTAACCGTATTGAAACGAACGGTAGCAACCAGCTGCGTCTCTACGGTAGTGCGCGTAATGCTAAGAAGATCACACTTACACCTGAATATGCGGGTGCGGTATTGAACGGAACAGGTATTGGTAATATGACTGCCGGGTTTGATATAAGTACCTACAAGAATTACTATGACTGGGTTAGTGGCGAGGGGAGTGTGCAATCGTATAGCGTTGTAGTGCAGGCTCCGGTGCCATCAGATTGGGATGCGTGGGCGTCAAGCAACAGTATATGTATAGATACAAGGTCAAGTGATACGACTAAGGCGACGGCATTGCTGACAGTATTTGATTCTGATAATAATCCGAATGATGTACTTGGTGAAAGTATAACTCCGTCATCGAATAATGTCTGGGCTAACAATTGCTTTAGTCTTACCTCGTCGGATTATAGTTCAGATGGTGTAATGACAGTTGCTGTGGTATTGATATCACAGGACAGCGAGGCAATACAGGCTGGCAATATCACGCTCAATTACCTTAGCAAATTCTAGGAGTTTTCCAGGGGTCGCTTGGCCTATCACAGATTCTTAAACTTTTGTTAAGCCTGGTTTTGCACGGTACAATTAAAGCATGACAAAGC
>CAYTIU010000002.1:29733-35862 GCA_964438085.1 uncultured Candidatus Saccharibacteria bacterium
ATAACCCAGTCTATACTTGAGCGTACGCTCGAAGAAGCTTTTGAGCGGAACAACAAAATCATCTTAGAAGAGATGTCCGGTATTTTTAATGACTTTGCTAGGCATATTGATGAGCGCTTCAAGAGAGGTGAAGTTAGGCTTGATCGGAGTGAAGCCAGACTTGACGCATCAGAGGCTAGGCTTCAACAGTCAGAAACTAGACTTAAGCGGTCAGAAGCCAGGCTTAAACAATCAGAGCAAAGGCTTGATAAGAATGAGCAGAGATTTGATACTCTTGAGGTTGAAGTCGGCAGGCTTATTATCAAAGTTCGTGGTATGGAAAGAAGATTGGCGGATCCAGAAGAAGATACCAGTAATTTGCATGATAAATATGAACGTGCTATTCGAGCACTCGATGCACATCTGAAGCGATTTGCAGATACTGGAACTGACGATGCTGCACGTAATGAGCATTTAGCTCGATCACAGCAGTGGGTACAGGAGCTTGCTAAAAATGCGGGGATCAAGCTTTCTGCAAAACAGGCAAGATAGGGGTTTGTTGTGCGGGTCTTTACATAAAACTCCGTGTCGCACAATATTGGATATAGCCTGATGCTCCGGGTACTTTATATGTCTGGCACAAGAGGGCAGAGGAGTATAATGTACAACTATTAGTAGAGTACTAGTATAGAAATACTAGCCTTATAATACTATATTACACAAAAAGATCTGTCGTTTGTGGTTATGGTATTTGATGGTATGATTTATAGGTAACAACAAGAGAGAACAAACATGCCAACAGTCATTGCAGTGAGTAACCAAAAAGGAGGGGTAGGAAAGACTACCACTACTGTTAATGTGGCTGCAGCATTGGCGAGCAATAAAAAATCAGTGTTGTTGGTGGATTTAGATCCACAGGGTAACGCCACCAGCGGATTAGATGCTAATAAAGACAGTGGTGCCACCAGTTACGAAGTATTACTTGGCGAGCAACCACTTGAGGCAGCCGTGCAAGAAACTCGGATAGAGGGGCTATATATTCTGCCAACCAACCAAAATTTGGCTGGCGCAGAGGTAGAGTTAGTCGAGATGGAACAGCGTGAATCACGACTTAAAAAAGCGTTAGCACGCACCACCTATGACTATGTACTGATTGATTGCCCGCCGGCGCTGGGGCTATTGACTATCAATGCGCTTGTAGCTGCAGATGGCGTACTCATACCAGTGCAGGCAGAATATTACGCGCTTGAGGGGCTAGGGCAGTTACTTGGCACCATTCAGGCAGTACGCCAGGCTAATCCGAACTTAGAAATTTTGGGGGCAGTATTAACCATGTATGACAGGCGCACAACGCTATCTGACCAAGTTTCTAAAGAGTTGCAGAACCATTTTGGCGACAAACTGTTTAAGACAGCCATTCCACGGAATGTGCGGCTGGCAGAGGCGCCAAGTTTTGGGCGGACGATTTTTGAGCATGACAAGTGGTCAAAGGGTGCGCGGGCGTACAAAAACTTAAGCAAGGAGATCGCAAAACGTGTCGACTAAAGGACAAGGAAAAGGGTTAGGTAAAGGGTTTGCGGCGTTGATGCCGGATAATTTTGATAAAACGCTGCTTTTGGACGAAAACGAAAAAGTACTACTTTTGGATTTGAAGGCTATTGCGCCAAATCCAGAGCAACCGCGCGGGCATTTTGAAAAAGAGGCGTTAGAGCAGCTCGCGCAATCTATAAAGCAGTACGGAGTTGTCCAGCCAATTGTAGTAACTCCAACAAAAACCACTGGACAGTATATGATTGTTGCCGGCGAGCGCCGCTGGCGAGCATCGCAAATTGCCGGACGTAAAAAGATTCCAGCACTGGTGCGAACACACAAAGACCTTGAGCAACTTGAAGTTGCGCTCATAGAGAATGTTCAGCGCGTAGATTTGTCGCCGCTTGAACAAGCGCGCTCAATCGAACGGTTGCATCAGCAGTTTAATATAAAGTACGATGCGATTGCTGAACGGCTTGGTAAGGCGCCGTCAACAATCAACAACATTGTGCGACTCTTACAATTACCAAAACCGGCACGCCAAGCATTGGCTGATAAAAAAATTACCGAAGGACATGCGCGCGCTATTTTGGCAATTAAACAATATCCAGATAAGCAAGAGGCGCTCCTAGGGGCAATTGTGAAAAATGATTGGTCGGTACGCCAGGCAGAACGATACGTAAGTTCAATCAAAGCTGGCGTCAAAGAACAAAAGGCGGTTCATGCGCGCGTTAAGACAGAAACGCCAGAAACAAAACGCCTTGGTAAGCGCCTGAAGGCTCCAGTACATATTCGGCGCATGGCACGCGGCGGCAAACTCGAGATTGGTTTTGATAGCGACGAAGAACTAGCTCGTATCGTTAAAGTCTTAGAAAAAAGTTAAAATTTTTCTGCGTCGCCAAGCGGGAAGACGCGCAGTACGAGTTTGCCTACAATATGGTCTGCGCTAATTGGCCCGAAAGCTCGCGAGTCGAGCGAGTGGTCGCGGTTATCGCCCATAACAAATACTTGATTGGCGCCAACCATTTCTTCGATACGCTCTTCACTGTCAATAGCAAGAGATAAGCCCTCACCGTAAGGCAGTGTTCTATCGGGCTGGAATCCCTCGGGGTGTTCGTTGTTATATATTGTTGCCGCACCGTTTTCTATAACTATTCGATCGCCCGGTAAGCCAATAACGCGCTTAATAAGCTCTTTGGATTCCCCATTAGAGGTAGCAAGGTTATTTTGACTAAAGACAATGATATCGCCTCGGTTAGGTATGTAGTCGTGCTGTGTTATACGTGCCCACGTACGAGGAACTTTCCAGATAATCAGGCGATCGCCGTGATGAAGCGTAGGCTGCATGCTTGGGCCATCAACTTGGTACGAGCGGAACACAAACATCATCATAAGTACTGCAACTAATGCCGCGCCAATAAATACCGCAAATGTAGACGCAAAATTACCCCATCCGCTTCGTCCAGGTTTTTGTTTATCTGACCTAAGCGCCTCGATGGTGGTGTTTGCAGCATCGTTTGCAATATCGTCTAAATCCATACACCGCTACCTAACTTTTTTATAGATTAACATCGACTTCTAACTATATAGTATTTTGTTAGCATATACCATATTTACGCTTGCGGTTTAAGGCTGTATACTAGATGCTGCGTAGCTATGAATGATAATAAAAGAGACACAGGCAAAATAAAGTTTGCACGCCAAGCAATCGATGGCTTTGTACAGACTCCGAATCCCGGAGTCCAGAGTCGTAATCGGCTTGGTGCACCAAATAAACTGCAGCCTGGACAATTGCGGGCACGGAAATCGGTTATTAATGAGCGGCTGCGCTCGAATCTGCGAACAACGAGCACACCAATGTCTATGGATGGTATCACCGTAGCTCCTCGTGCATCACAGCAGCCTCGGCCGACGCGTGCGCGTCCGGAACGTCGAGAAGATTCAGTCTTAGACTCAAAGCCCGTAGAAACTCAGGATAAACCGCAGGAGGCTAAGTCTCAGTCCGCTATTCGGCGTGGTAAACCCAAAACAGGGCGCCGTACGTGGCGAACATACGCCAAACGGGGCGCTTTGGCTACATTTCTAGTAACATTTGCGCTCGCAGGATTATTAGCAACAAAAGGTTATCTTAAGCTTAATCAGATTTTTAAGGGTGGCGGTGCAGCGGCAGCTATGGATGCTAATGTAGACCCGAGTAAACTCCGTGGCGAGGGCGATGGCCGTGTTAATATACTGCTTTTGGGTCGTGGCGGAGCGGGGCATGATGGACCAGATCTGACTGATACAATTTTGGTAGCAAGCATTGACCCAGTTAATAAAAAGACTGCGTTAGTAAGCGTTCCTCGCGACTTATGGGTAGAATCTAAAAATGGTAATTCGAAACTAAACGCCGTCTTTGCAAATGCCAAAAGCGCTGCACTTTACAGAGGTTCCAGCAACGAAGCGGCCGAAAAAGCCGGTTTACAGGCTATAGAAAAAAGTATAGAAAAAGTACTTGGGATTGATACGCACTATTACTCGTTGATTGATTTCAAGGGCTTTGAAAAGGCAGTTAATACGGTTGGCGGTGTCACTATCAATGCACCAGAGGAACTGCGTGATGGCACGATGGCGTGGGAAAATAATTGGAATCCGGTACTTGCCAAGAAAGGCAAACAGGACATGAAAGGCAAACAGGCACTCATGTACGTCCGTTCGCGCCATGGTAGTGCCCGCGGCGATTTTGACCGTTCTGAACGGCAGCGGATATTCATAATGTCGCTAAAGAACGAGATTTTATCGAGCAACACGTTTAGTAATCCGGTAAAAATCTCTCGGCTTATGGATGACTTTGGTGACCACGCCAAGACAGATTTCAGTATGGGCGATCTCACGCGGCTTCGTGCCATAACAAAAGATATCCATGACAACAATGTGAAATCTATTGGCTTGGCTGATCCGCCCCACGATTATGTGACAACCGGTACGTATGCCGGACAGTCAATTGTACAGCCAAAAGCCGGTATTTTCGATTACAGCGAGATACATACCTATATACGCTCTCAGCTGCCAGATGGCTATATTATTAAAGAAAAAGCACCAATTACGATATTAAACGGTACAGAAACCGAGGGCGTGGCAACCAAGATTGCAAACGATCTTAAGTCATACAGTTATAACGTCAAAAAAGTGGATAATGCGCCGACGCAAAATTACCGAAAAACAGTTATTGTTGATTTAACTGGCAAGAATAAGTACACCAAAAACTATCTTGAAAAACGATTTAAGACAAAGGTAACACGCTCGATACCCGAGGAAATATCGATTCCTGAGCAAGAACGCAAAGGTTTTGTTATAATTATCGGAAGAAATGAAACCGATAATTGATAAAATGCGACCTGTGAGTGGGTTCTCATGGTTCGCTCATATTGCATTACTCAGCTTGCTGCCTATTATTCTTTTTGTGTTGGTAAGAATCGATTTCATTGTCCTGGCAGTACTGGTAGTTATTTTAAGTAAATGGCGCATGTTTGCCGTAAAACCGCGGTTTTGGGGCGCTAATATCCGTGCTAACTCCATTGATATTGTATTTGGACTATCAACACTCACGCTTATGGCGGATACGAATAGCCAGTTGTGGCAATTAGGCTGGACGCTCTTGTATATTATCTGGCTGACAGCTATCAAGCCAGCTTCGAGTACACTCATGATTGGATTGCAGGCGCTCGTTGCCCTTTTGTGGGGGCTTGGAGCGCTCTTTTTGGTCGGAGATGATAGTCCTACGCTGTATCTTGTGCTCGGTACGGGCATATTGTGCTACCTTACCGCACATCATTTCTTTGATGCATACGAAGAAGCGTATACCCGGTTATTATCGTATATTTGGGCTTTCTTTGGTGCTGCACTGGTGTGGGTTTTGTCTCACTGGCTGCTGTACTATCCTGCAGCGGGCGTAATTTCCCAGCCAATGCTCCTGTTGGTAACTATTGGGTATAGCCTGGCGGCAATTTATCACCTTGACCATACCCAGAGATTACCGTCTATGGTTCGCAACCAATTCATTTTTATCATTGCAGCAATTACGTTGATCATATTATACTTTTCAGATTGGGGTGATAAAATTATCTAAGCGGAGGGCATTATGGATAAAAAGAAAACAGTTGATACGCACGCTCCAAAATTTTTGCAGCCGATCTTTCTTTTATTGCTTGTAGGTGTGATAGGTTTTGGGGGCGGTTGGCTTGGTGCAATAAGCCGCGAACAAGAGAGCGATTCGGGTTCGCGCGCTTCCCAACAGATAGTACTCGATAAACAGAGCGATCTTATTAGCAGTATCGCGCAAGAAGTTGGACAAAGCGTAGTTTCAGTTAATGTCACAAGCCGGTCTACAGTAGATGGTTTTGGGTTTTTTGGGCAGCCGCGCAGTGTTGAGCAGCAAAGTGCCGGCACGGGCGTGATTATTTCAAGTGACGGATTAGTCATTACCAATAGGCACGTGGTACCTGAAGGTACTACCAACGTAACGCTTGTTATGTCTGACGGTACTGAACTAAAAGACGTTGAAGTTATCGGCAGAACAGGTGAAAACGATACACTTGATGTAGCGTTCCTCAAGATTAAAAATGCGGGCACACATAAGCT
>CAYTIU010000002.1:35872-37267 GCA_964438085.1 uncultured Candidatus Saccharibacteria bacterium
GCTAATGCCGGCAAAAATAGGCGATTCTAGTGATATGCGGGTTGGTGACGCAGTGGTAGCCATTGGTAACGCGCTTGGGCAATTCCAGAATACAGTAACAACCGGCATTGTTTCGGGATATGGCCGCAATTTGCAAGCCAGCGAAGGTGCAGGTGCCGCCGCAGATAACCTGAACGATATGTTCCAAACTGACGCTGCAATTAACCAAGGAAATTCGGGCGGTCCGCTAGTAAATATGAGCGGTGAAATTATTGGCATCAATACAGCAGTTGCCGGCGGTGCTGAAAATATTGGTTTTGCAATCCCGATAGATAACATCAAAGGTTTAATAGACGGTGTGTCCAAAACGGGCAAACTAGAGCGCCCATATCTTGGCGTTGTGTATGTTTCTCTCACAGACAGTATTGCTAACCAGCTTGACCTTTCGGTAAAACGGGGCGCATATATTCCAAAATCTGATACTTATGGTGGAAATACAGTGATTGCAGATGGTCCAGCCGAAAAAGCTGGCGTACGTGAAGGCGATATTATTACAAAAGTTGATGGCACAGATGTGAACGAGAAAAATAGCCTAGCATCGCTGCTTGGCAAACATCAGCCTGGCGATACAGTGAGGTTGACGATTAACCGTGACGGCGATCGTGAAACTATACGCGTAGAGCTTGGCGTCATGCCAAATTAATTTACCCACGAACGAACTGCTGGATAAGGATCTCAGTTTTTTGGAGTGTGTAGCCAGCGTTCTGGGCGAGTGTTGCCATAGTTTCGTGTTGTGGCTCAAGTGATTCCGTTAGGATGACTTGCGGCTTAGTTTGGGTATTTTTGACTTGCTGCCAGAATTCTTGGTAGTGATCCATGCCATCATTGCCAGAAAATAATGCTTCTTTTGGCTCGCGAGTAATTTCTGGGCTTGTAATAAGTTCATGCGGCACATAAGGTAGATTGACAATAATGATCGCGCCTTTAAGCTGGTCACTTTTGAGAGACTCTAAAAATGAGCCGGATACAAATTGTATATCTGTGTTATGTGCCTGCGCATTTTTTTTGGCGATTTGCAAAGCCTTTGAACTTATATCTGTTGCAATCACCTGGGCGCTGGGTACTTCTCGTTTTGCAGTGATTGCCAACGCGCCAGAACCGGTACCAATATCGATGATTGTTTGCATGGGTTTTGGCTGCAACGCTAAAAGCAGCTCAATAATTGCCTCTGACTCCGGGCGAGGGATTAGAACATCAGGCGTTACCGTAAAAAACCGCCGGTAAAACCAGGCTTTGCCGCGAATGTATGCAAGCGGTTCGCGGTTGGCGCGTTTTGTAATAAGCGCGTTAAGTTGCTGTACAACTTTTTGATCAAGCTCGTATTCGGGGTGCGCAACTACCCATGCCCGATCTTTT
>CAYTIU010000002.1:37277-42412 GCA_964438085.1 uncultured Candidatus Saccharibacteria bacterium
ACCAAACAATCCCGCCGCCGCGAGTCTACACCTGTCTCTTTGAGCCTGATCATTGCTGGTATCAACCACTCCGCAATCGTCATACTTCTAGTATAAGTACAGATATAGACAATGTAAACTTGACTAATTAACAATAATTTGTTATTATATTAAAAATAGAGATTCTAAATATAATTTTAATGAAGGGATATAAAATAGTAATGACTGAAACATTTAGCACCCAAAATAGAATAGGTGATCCCATAAAAGCATATGAAATGGCTCATGCAGGGAAGGAATTTCGTGATCATGCACAGGCAACGGAGGAAGCGCAGGAAATGCTTATCCTCAGAAGCGATGAGACCACACAGTCTATACTAGAAGATTTTAAGAATTCCGACGTAGATCCCACTGTTAAAGAGATAGCGTGTAGCTTGCTATTCAAGCGTCTTGTAGGTGGGCTTGATTGGATGGATGAGTATGCTGAGGATAGTAAAGATGCGCACATACACGCAGCAGAGATTGCAGAAGAGACCGCTGCTCTGGAATACGATTGGAAATACAAAAAAATAAGTGATTTTTATGACGGATTGCTTGATAGTCCTTATGGCGAATCAATTATTTCTCAATCGGCTGAAGAGCCTGTACCTGGGCTCACAGAGGAAGATACGATATAATATTAACCTTAAGCATTAACCCTGACTGATCAATTCGCGTTCGGCGGCTTGGAGTTTTTCTATGAGATCGTCTATGTCGCCAGCAAGCGCAGCAGGGATATTGCTACGGCTATACCCGACGCGGTGGTCGGTGATACGGTCTTGCGGAAAGTTATAGGTACGGATTTTTTCGCTGCGATCACCAGAACCGATTAGTTTTTTGCGTGCATCAGAAAGTTGTTTTTGCTCTTCTTCTATCTTGGCTTGGAGCAGGCGAGAGCGCAAAATACTCATCGCTTTATCCTTATTTTTGATCTGCGATTTTTCGTCTTGGTTGGTTACGACCATGCCCGTTGGAATATGTGTAATACGCACTGCAGAGTCGGTAGTATTTACGCTTTGCCCGCCGTGTCCGCCGCTGCGGAACACGTCAACGCGTAAATCACTCGGATTGACTTCGATATCGGTTTCTTCCGCTTCTGGCAGTACCGCCACAGTTACCGTAGACGTATGCACACGCCCTTGGGATTCGGTAACGGGTATTCTTTGTACTCGGTGTACGCCTGCCTCGAACTTCATTGACTTAAAGACATCTTCGCCGCGAACACCAAAAATAACTTCTTTATAGCCACCAGCTTCGCTGGGTGATTCATTGATGATTTCTACCTTAAAATTATGATCTTCAGCCCACCTCGCGTACATGCGGTAGAGTTCGCCGGCAAATAGGCTGGCTTCGTCACCTCCGGCCGCTGCGCGGATTTCGACAATCACATCACGCTCATCATTCGGATCTTTTGGCGTAAGTGCTTCCTCAAGCTCGGCAGCAATAGTTTCTAATTTATGGCTTAGTTCTTCTTGCTCGTCCGCAGCCAACTCAGCCAACTCGCCGCCGCTACTTATCAGCTCTTGCGCCTCATTGAGTTGCTTGCCAAGGGCTTGCTGTTCATCGTATAGGTGGATAATATGCTCTAATGTACTCTGGCGCTTGGCAATCTTGGGATATCCGGCACTGCTAAAAATCGCCGGATCTTGCAGCCGATCCTGAATATCTTTGAGTTCGTTGCGTAGGGCTTGTATTTTTTCTTCCATAGTTCTTATCCTAGGATAACAAAAACCGCCAACTTTCTATAAAAGTACGGCGGTTTATAGATAAAGTACGCTATTTACCAGCTTTGTCGACTGCGCTTGCTTCTTTTTTGGCTTCGGCTTTTTCGGCTTTGGCTTCTTTGCGTGCAACTTGCTTTTTAGCTGCTGCAGCACGTTTAGCGCGCGCATCTTCGGCAGCCTTGGCGCGTGCCTTAAACTTATCAACGCGACCTTCGATGTCAACAATGCGCTCTTCGCCGGTGAAGAACGGGTGCGAACTGCTCGAAATATGCACCTTTACCAGCGGATATTCAACGCCTTCAAGCTTGATTGTCTCGTCGGTTTCAACCGTTGAACGGGTGAGGTACGTCTGGTTGTTGTTCAAATCCTGAAACACAACGTGACGATAATTTTGTGGGTGGATATCTTTCTTCATATTGTCTCCGACTCTTATGGTCTCGGCTGGTTAGCGAGGTGAGTCATGCGCTCGCAGTCAGTTCTTCCGGACACTTTTCTTACCCTACATTATACGCCAACAGTGGTAAATAATCAATAGGCCTAAAACCTATCTTGACTTATTAGTAAAAATATGCTAAACTTGCCAGTAGTAAACATTAAAATAAAACAAAAATAACAAAATGTCAGAAATCCTCACAACAACACCTCAAGAAGAGCTTATCGCGGCGCAAGCCGAACAGTTTGAACAGGCTTTGCCAGTAGCGCACGAACAGATAGAGGAACCTAATGAACTAGTTGAAAGTTTCATTGATAGGAATGGTGTCGAACGCCGTGTAGGCGAGGTCTTGCTAAACAGAGAGGCTAAAGAGGCTATTGAAAGCTACTTTGAAGACCACAATCATCTAGCGGAAGCCATTGATCAGCAGCTAGATGATTTAGCTCTCATACGCACCGAACAGCAAAATTATATAAACGGCAATAGTTTAGTAGGACTTGCTCAGAATAAGGGCGACAAAAACTTCTCTGCTCACACCTATTCAAGCGAATTGGCTAACGCTGACAATACACTTAAGAATGAAGTTTTTCAAGCTCTTGGTTTGGATAAGAAACAAGAAGATATTGCATCAGATGATCCTTCTAAAGTGGAAGCTGCCAGTCTAAGCGAAGAAGACAAGAAGCTCCTTGAGCTGGAGCAGCGAAGGGCAACATTAAAGGAGAAAATAACAGCTATACGCGACCACGCCGATAAACATCAATTCAACTCTGACGGCAGCGGGATGGCAGCGCAAACTGCCAAAAGTCTTGTTGAGACTTTGCCCAAAGGTCTAAAGGGCGAAGTTGAAGAACAAGGGACAAACACTGATCTTGGTCTAAAAGCCAGATTTAGTAGCAATTACAGGCGTGAGGTTGCGAATAATATTCATCTTGCCTTAGACACCCTTGCAGGGCAAGCTCAAAACGAAATACAGTCGATTGATGCCAAGATTATGACAGAAATGACAGGTCAGGTTATGGGCGTTGTTCGGGATAATCTCAACAGCCTTGATATACGGGTCGAACATTCAAGCGAAAACGAGGGTCATATAATCGAACGCGAGCTAGGAGATGTCAGAAATGTCAATCAGGTCGTGGAGCGCCATGGACAGCAGCTTAATGGTGTAGCTGAAGAAGTGAAGAAAGTTATAAGTGCCGAAGATGTTATCCAGGAATCTTTATCGAACAGCTTTTTGGCGGAATTTGTTCAAAGATTACCCGAAGATAAGCAGCTTGCTCTAGCCCAGTCATTACTTGCTGGCTTGCGCTTAGGTGAAGTAGTTGCCCCAGAACAAAGAGAGCAAATTAACGTACTCATGGGAACCACTGCTCATAACTCCATAAATACTGCTGCCCGAGTTTTGAGCGTAGCAACACGCGCTATTTATGCCGAGAGAGCCTTGCCGGTAAAGTGCATCTCGGATCAAGAGGTGGCTAAACTGCAAGAACTCTACGATAAGTTGAATGAAGTAACTGGACAGCAAGAGACAGACAATAGCAAAGAAATTCAACACGCAGGTATTCGCACTACGGCTGCCGATCATATTAAACAGATTAAAGGTAGCGTTGAGCAGTATCGTGGCGATAGAGTGTTATATCACGCAACCGCGTACGCTAAACAAATTATAGAATCTGGTGCGCTGATGACTATTGAGGAGCAAGCTAATCGCTTAGGTGCTGTTCATGTCACCACAGGACACCGTAATGATGATTTGTCCACCAGGCACTCAACAGTGCCGCATTTCGGCACGGAACCAGTCGGTAATTATATTGGAAGCCGAGATAAAGATATTGTCCGGGGTGTAGTTGCCGTCCCGGTTGCGGAAGTTATCCAGCGTGCGCCGATCAATAGGGCTGGCTACATGATGACAGAGCTACCTCTTACTTCTAATGACTTTGGTGACGGAATTACACACAATCATGCCACGAACAAGGTAGATATGTATGATGACTATGTCTTTTTTGGTTCGGAAGACGGTGATGCCTCTGATAATTACGTGCTGCCTATTGCTGGGGGTGAGGTATTTGTTGTGGATGAAACATCAGATATACAAGTACCATCGGAGATATCGGATAGAGTGCATGCTGTTCAACCGAGTAACCTTAATATACCTATTGATGCAGCGGTGAAAGGACAAATAATGCGGACAGCCGAAGAACGAGCGCATGCGACCCATGGCAATACGCTCGTGATACCGTTGCGAAGGTCTGCTTTGCCTATAGAATATACAGAAACACCCGAGGGAAATACTGTTACTCAAAGGCGAAGAAAAATGGATCTATCCAATGCAGCAAAAGTAATGAGAACAGGACTCGCTCGTTAAAGTTAGTTGCATAAAGATTGAAATGCATGCCTCTATCTGTTACAATACACACATTAACTAATTAAACAGGTTGGGAGTGGTTCTCCTGGTAAGTACCCGTGTAGGGCTTGCGAGGCACCCAATTGAAGGTCAAGAACCAAAGAAAGGATTCACTACATGGCAGTAGGTGTAGATATTAAACAATTGCTTGAGGCGGGCGCGCATTTTGGTCATCAGACGCATCGTTGGAACCCGAAGATGTCGCGATACATCTACGGCCAGCGCAACAATATCCATATTATTGACTTAACAAAAACAGTTGCGAACCTGAATGACGCATTGGCATTTTTGAGCGACACGACAGCAAGCGGCAAGCAAGTGCTTTTTGTGTCAACCAAGCGCCAGGCGCAAGACATCGTGAAAGAAGCAGCTGTAGCAGCAGGTATGCCATATGTGACTGAGCGTTGGCTTGGCGGTATGCTTACCAACTGGAATACTATTGGCGCGCAAATTAAGGTGCTCAAAGACTTGGAATCTAAAATGGAAACCGGCGAGTTGGCTAACAAATACAGCAAGCTCGAAGTACAGCGTTACCAAGAAGAAATTGACCATATGAATG
>CAYTIU010000002.1:42422-50344 GCA_964438085.1 uncultured Candidatus Saccharibacteria bacterium
TTAAAAATATGGCAGCACGCCCGGGCGCAGTATTTGTGGTTGACGTAGTACATGATGCAAATGCAGTGCGCGAAGCACGCAAGCTCAATATTCCCGTGGTTGCTATTGTTGATACAAATGCTGACCCAAGCGGTATCAATTACCCAATTCCAGCAAACGATGATGCTATCAAGGCAATCCAGCTCATCACCGATTATGTAAAAGCAGCAGTTGAGCAGGGTAAGGCAAAAGTAAAAACTGCCGACAAAGATGAAACTGCTAAACCTGCAGCAAAACCAACTACAAAGCCAGTTGCAAAAACCACTGCAAAACAAGAGGAGGGCGCAAAATAATGGCAGTAAGTATCGAAGACATTAAGCGGCTACGCGAACTCACTGGCGTGGGCATGACCGACGCCAAAAAAGCCTTGGTTGAGACTGATGGTGATTTTGATGCGGCGCTCAGTGCGATGCGCAAAAAAGGCCTTACCAAAGCCGAGAAAAAGGGTGAGCGCGAAGCGCGCGAGGGTATCGTTGAAGCCTACGTACATAGTAGCCGTATCGGCGTGATCGTAGAAGTAAACTGCGAAACAGATTTTGTTACGCGCGTAGATGGCTTTAAGGATTTTGCACACGATGTTGCAATGCATATCGCAGCGGCAGCGCCAGAATACGTGAGTATCGAAGAAGTGCCAGAAGCCGCACGCGAAGCGGTGCGCCTGGAATTTGTTGAAAAGGTAAAACTTGAGGGTAAGCCAGATAATATGATCGACAAGATTGTTGAGGGAATGCTCAAGAAGCACTTTGCAGAAAAATGTTTGCTTGAACAGCCGTATATCAAGAATCCTGACCAAACGGTGAACGATTACTTGAAGGAAAACATTGCAAAAATTGGTGAAAACATTGTGATTCGCCGCTTCAGCCGCATTGCGTTGGGCGAAGTAGCCTAAAATTGTTTAAATCAGACACTTGTCTGGGCTTATAAAACGGCGGTAGGAAATACCGCTGTTTTTATTTATAATGGAAGCTACAAGCGAACATAAGGAGAATCATGAACCCGAATCAGATTGTTGACGAAGCCAAGAAAAAATTTGAGAGCGCCGTAGAGCACCTTAAAGAAGAGTTGAAGAAGATCCGAACAGGGCGGGCGCATGCCAGCATGCTTGATAGCGTGATGGTAGAGGCGTATGGTACGCTTATGCCACTCAACCAAACGGCAACAGTCACTACGCCAGAAGCGCAGCTTTTGCAAATTACACCATTTGACCCTAATAATTTGCAAGCAATTTCTACAGCTATCCGTAATAATCCGAGCTTAGGGCTGAACCCGGCTGACGACGGGCGAATTGTGCGCGTGCCGATTCCACCGCTGACCGAAGAACGGCGCCGCGAGATCGCCAAACAACTCGGCGTCAAGATTGAAGACACGCAAATCACGCTGCGTAATACTCGCCGCGATGCATTTGACGCCATTGCTGCTGCTAAAAAAGACAAACAGATCGGCGAAGATGACGCCAAGCGTCTTGAGAAACAAGTTGACGATGCGATGAATGCAATACGCGCCGATATTGATGCGATCGCCAAAGCCAAGGAAGCAGAAATACTGACGGTATAGGTTTAGGTTTTATCATGCCAACCAAAGAAACATCAGCACCAGTAGTGCCGCTACAAATGTATAAAGAAGCTATTCATGCGGCGCTTGAGGAGTTTTTCACTGAAATTCCACAGGTATTAGACTTTGAGTTATCGGCAGCTTCGCAAGACGTTTTAGAGAAGTTAAGTGAATATAGCCTGCGCCCGAGCAAGCGTATCAGGGGCTCGCTGGCTTGTTTTGCGTATGATTACGCTACAAAACAACAGTGCGGTGTGGCTGGTGTCCAAGCGGCAGTAGCGCTAGAACTTATGCAAAATTATTTGTTAATTGTTGATGACGTGATGGATCGTTCCGATGTGCGCCGCGGACAGCCAACAGTCCACCAGATATATTTAAGCGAACAAACGGGTGCAGAAAAAGACTTACACATGGCAAATATGCTAGCCATTAACGTAGGCTTAATTGCACAGCACCTACTCAATATCGTATTGGCACGGATTCCGGAAGAATCGGCGCGCGTGCAGCAAGCGTTTCTATACATGCACCGGAGTATTACCGCAACGGGTTTTGGACAAATTGATGATGCGGTGCAGCAGGTTGGCTTGCCGTTTTCCGAAGCCGATATCATGCACAAATACAAGATGAAAAGCAGTTATTATACCTTTGTAAATCCACTGCAGATAGGGCTTATATTGGGCGGAGAATCTCGCCCACAAGTACTGCAAGAAGTAGAAGATTTTGGGCTGGCAGCAGGTATTGCATTTCAGCTGCACGATGACCTTTTGGGCGTATTTGGCAAACCAGGCGCCACTGGCAAGCCGAATACTGATGATATTGAAGAGGGCAAATATACACTTTTGGTGCAATATGCACTTGATCATGCCACCGCGGCAGATAAGAAGTATCTTTTGAGCGTACTCGGTAAACCAGGGGCAACGCCTGAGGTGATGGCACGCGTGCAAGAAATCTTTGAAACATGCGGCGCACAAGAGTATGTTGTGACGCAGATCACAGATTATGTTGATAAATCTCACAAAATTATGCAACAAAGCTCATTTTGGGACGCGGCTGCCAAAGAAACCATGATTGACATACTGTATTACGCGGTTGGCAAAAGGAAGAGCCAGTGAGCACCATTCCGCACCATCTCGGCATTATTATGGACGGCAATCGGCGGTGGGCAAAAGAACACGGTTTGTCGGCACGACAGGGGCACACCAAGGGTCAGGAAACGCTACGCACTATTGCTCAGGCGGCATTTGAGCGGGGCGTTAGATATATAAGCGTTTATGCGTTTTCTACCGAAAACTGGAAGCGTACTGAAGATGAGGTTGGGCATCTCATGAAACTGCTCGTGAGAGGTATTGATACCTATACTGATGAGTTTAACGATGCTGGCGTTAAGATAGTTTTTTTGGGTGAGCGGGCAGATCTAGATACTAAAATTTTACGGGCTATCGAGAAGGCAGAACAGAAAACCGCACAGAACAATAAGGGTACCTTGGCAGTGTGTTTTAACTATGGCGGGCAGCGCGAGTTGGTTTCGGCGATGCAATATATTGTTGAGGCTGGTATTCCGGCGGAGGCTATCAGCGAGGAGACTATCGCGAGGCATATATACCAGCCAGACATACCGCCAGTTGATCTTGTGGTGCGGACGTCTGGCGAACAGCGCCTGAGTAATTTTATGTTGTGGCGAGCGGCGTATAGCGAGTTTATGTTTGTCGATAAGCATTGGCCGGACTTTGCGCCCGAAGACCTTGATGAGGTGCTTTCGCGATACGCAGAGCGGGGGCGGCGCTTCGGGCAGTAGCCTCCAGCAACATAACCTATAAAGTGCTAGAGCATCGCGGTACTTTTCGGTATAATAAGCCGATATGTGGTTGTTAGCTTTGGGAATCATCTTATTTATTGGGCTGGTGCTGGTGCACGAGTGGGGACATTTTATTGTGGCTCGCCGCAATGGCGTTGAAGTTGAGGAGTTTGGTTTATTTTTCCCGCCGCGTGCCAAGGTAATTACCAAGAAAAATGGTACTGAATATACGCTAAACTGGTTGCCGCTTGGTGGCTTTGTAAAACTCAAAGGCGAAAATGACGAAGATCGCCGTCCGGGCACGTTTGGTGCTGCTACAACTTGGGTAAAAACGAAAATTATGATGGCTGGCGTGGCTATGAATCTGCTGACTGCGTTTGTACTTTTGACGATCTTGGCGCTCGTTGGTATGCCAAAAATTATTGATAACCAATTTACAATTTCCAGTGATACAAATGTAGTCAAGCATCAGGTGCTTGCAGCGCAGATCGAGCCGGGTTCGCCAGCAGACAAAGCTGGTTTGGAGCAGGGCAACCAGATTACTCATATAGCACCGTACAAAAATACTTATAACGTAGCTCCAACACCCATTACAGATGCGTCTGATCTTCCAGGGTTAACTCAAAAATATGCCGGTAAAGAAGTCACAATAACCTATATTGCAAATGGTACAGAAAAGTCTGGTACCACAACACTACGAGACCAAGCAACCGTTGATAAAAGCAAAGATACCGATGATCCAAAGGGCTATCTAGGCGTTGTGCCAACAGAGTACACGGTGCAGCGATCAACCTGGTCTGCGCCAATTGTGGCAGCTGGGCTGATAAAGCAATTTACGGTACTGACATTCCAGGGGCTTGGTACGGTCATAGGCAGTTTGTTCCAGGGCGATACGCAAAAGGCAAGCGAACAAGTTGCCGGGCCGGTTGGTATTTTTGTAATCCTCAAAGAAGGCACACTGCTCGGCTTCCAGTTTGTGTTGATGATTATCGCCATTATTTCACTGAGCCTTGCCATTATGAACGCGCTGCCTATTCCGGCGCTTGATGGCGGACGCCTCTTTGTGTTGCTTACTTCGCGTGCTATCAAAAAACCACTCACCAAAGAAGTTGAAGAAGCAATACATGGCGCAGGATTTTTGTTCTTAATCAGCCTTATTATTTTAATCTCCATCGTTGATGTTAAACGTTTTTTCTAACTTATCCAAACACTCGTCGCTGCTTTTTAAGGTATATTCCACGGCGGCTACATGCGTATTAGGATTATTGCTATATCTTATTCCACCCACGTTAGCGGCATTTTTGCTGTGGTATAGCTTCCGTTTTGCCGGCGTGTCAACAACCCAAGCTTCCCAGTGGTTTGAGTCATCAAGTATCGTCCAGTTTTTGTATGTCTTAATTACTGAAATAATCGTCATTGCCGCAATTGTGTGGCTACTAAAGTTAACGCATACAACATGGCGGAATATCGGGGTTAAAAAACCGCGCCTGAGCCACGTACAGTACGTTATAATCGGTCTTTTTGTATACTATGCGTTATATATCGTTATTGCGCTTATAGCGCGATCAGTTTTGCCGATTGACTTTGACCAAAAACAAGAAATTGGCTTTGATACGGCAATTACAGGAGTCAGCTTGGTGGCTGCCTTTTTATCCCTGGTAATATTGCCGCCAATCGTAGAAGAAATACTGTTCCGGGGCTTTTTATACAGCCGTTTTCTTAAGGTGTTACCCAAGGTTGTGGCAGCAATTGTCGTGAGTATATTATTCGGCGCGGCGCACTTGCAATTTGGCTCAGGCAATATGCTTTTATGGGTTGCGGCGCTTGATACATTTGTACTTTCATTAGTGCTCGTGTATTTACGCGAAAAGACTGGAACAATTTGGGCTGGCGTAGGCGTGCATGCGCTGAAAAACCTGGTGGCATTTACGATATTATTTGTTATTGTGTAGTACAGTAAGGAAACAGCATGAGATTATCACAACTTTTTACAAAAACCACAAAAACCGTACCAGCTGACGAGACAGCAAAAAACGCCCAATTACTTATACAAGCAGGATATATTTATAAGGTGATGGCGGGTGTGTACGCCTATACGCCGCTTGGCTTGCGGGTGCTTGAGAATATCAAGCAGGTAGTGCGTGAGGAGATGGACACGATTGGCGGGCAAGAGCTCATTATGAGCAGCCTGCAAAGGCGCGAAACATGGGAAGAAACTGGACGTTGGGACGATGAAGCGGTTGATGTCTGGTTTAAGTCACAACTTAAAGATGGAACAGATGTAGGATTTGGTTGGTCGCACGAAGAGGCGGTCATTGAGATGGTCAAAAAGTATCTCTCAAGTTATAAAGATTTGCCAATCAATGTGTATCAATTTCAGACAAAATTAAGAAACGAGTTGCGGGCGAAAAGCGGCATTATGCGCGGGCGCGAATTTATTATGAAAGATATGTATTCGTGTAGCATTGATGAGGCGCAGCACGAGGCATTCTACGGTGCTGTTATAGAGGCGTATAACCGCGTGTATGACCGCCTTGGGATTGGTAAAGATACATATGTTACGTTTGCCAGCGGCGGGGCATTCACGCAATTTAGCCACGAATTTCAGACCGAATGCGAGGCGGGCGAAGACGTTATTTATGTCCACCGCGAAAAGAACATCGCAGTCAACGAAGAAGTGCTGGACGATGAAAATCTAGCAAAACTTGGTATAGCGCGCGATGAACTTGAGAAGGTAAAAAGCGCAGAAGTAGGGAATATCTTTAACTTTGGCACGCACAAGAGCGAACAAACAAACTTTACATTCACCAATGAAAAGGGCGAACGGCAACTTGTCCATCTTGGCTCGTACGGCATTGGTATCACGCGGGTTATGGGCGTGATTGTGGAGAAATTTGCTGATGACAAAGGCTTGGTGTGGCCAGAGGTAGTAGCTCCAGCAAAGGTATATATTGCGCGGTTGGGCGATGACCCAGAAGTTGTAGAATTTGCCGATGCGTTCTATAAGGACTTGACTCAGCGAGGCATTCAGGTATTATATGACGACCGCAACATGCGCCCTGGGGCAAAATTTGCCGATGCAGACCTGCTCGGCATACCCTATAGAGCGGTCATAAGTAATAAAACTGTTGCTAAAAAACAGTTAGAAATCAAACACCGCGCAGACGAAGAATCTGTCATGATAAGTCAGACAGATTTTATACAAAGGATAGCTTAAGCAATCCACAGCATATAAAAGTACATTCGATAAATTGATATAAATAGATCAAAGAAAGGGGCAAGCTATGATTAGTAAACCATTTCGATTAACACAAGCAGGTATAGAAGAATTAAAGAAGGAACTCGAGCACGCAATTGCTGAGCGTAGCGTCATTGCCGAGCAGATAAAAACTGCCCGTGAGTTCGGTGATTTAGCAGAAAATGCCGAATACCAAACAGCGCGTCTAGATCAGGAAAAGAACGAGGGCCGTATCAATGAGCTCGAGCACATCTTAGCTAACGTAGAAGTTATTAAAGCGCCTAAAGGCGACAGTAAAATTCAACTTGGTTCTACGGTAACGCTTAAAGGCAAAGACGGTAAGACAAAAGAATTCCAGGTCGTGGGTACTGTTGAAGCGGATCCGTTAGCTGGTAAAATTTCCGACGAGTCACCAATTGGTAGGGCGCTATTTGGCAAACAAGTAGGCGAGGCAGTTGAAATTCAGACTCCCGTTGAAACTACGGCGTACACTGTAGCAAGTATTAGTTGAAGGCGCTTTAGTACGTAAAGTACTAGACCCGCGCCTTAAAAACCGATACTCTATATCTTATGGCAACACTGAAAGAACTTCGCGATGAGCGTTTACGAAAACTTGATGAATTAAAGCAACTTGGCGTTAACCCATATCCGGCTGAAGCGCATCAAACGCACAAGGCACAGCAAATTACTACACAATTCGATGAGCTTGAAGGCCAGGAAGTTACAGCAGTTGGCCGGATTATTTCTATTCGAAAATTTGGCAAAATCGCATTCGTTGTAATTAAAGACGACAGCGGCGAGGTGCAACTGTTTTGGCGAGCTGGCAAGACTACAGAGGCAGATAGGGTAAACAGCGAGCTACTTATAGACGATATTGCGCTCTTAGATGCTGGCGATTTTATTGAAGCGACCGGCACAGTTATTAAAACCCAGACTGGTGAAATTTCAGTAGAGATTGAGCGGCTGAGGTTGCTTACAAAAAGTCTTAGGCCTTTGCCAAATAAACAAGATGGCTTTACCAATAAAGAAGAGCGTTTGCGCCGCCGATACGTAGATATGAATGTCAACGAAGATGTGCGCCAGCGGTTTGTTCGCCGAAGTAAGTTTTGGCAGTCAACGCGGGACTTTCTGAATGAAAAAGGCTTCATTGAAATAAATATCCCTGTTTTAGAACACACCACTGGTGGGGCTGACGCAACGCCGTTTAGTACACATATGGATGCACTCGGGCAGGATTTTTACCTCCGTATTAGCCATGAGTTACCGCTCAAGCGCTTATTGGTTGCCGGATTTGAAAAA
>CAYTIU010000003.1:0-9888 GCA_964438085.1 uncultured Candidatus Saccharibacteria bacterium
CTCGGGGTATCACTACAAGTGCGCTCGATAAGCCCTCTCACCTCTGGGCTGAAGCACTAATTTTAATTGGTGGCATTGGTATATTTCTACTAGGCGTAACCTTTGTAAGTAGGCGAGAAGACATCATTAGACAAAGCACACAATCTCTGTATACTGCAAAGTATAAAACATAAGTAAGATGGAGCATATATGAAACGTGTAGCAGTATCGTTGCCTGTTTTTGGCATACTCATAAGCATATCTGTATTAGTTTTAAGTAGTGTCGCCTCGGCACATGTGGTTGTGAGGCCAGCTGAAGTTGTTAGCGCTGGATTCCAGACATTTACGGTTGGGGTACCGAACGAAAAAGATATACCGACGACCAGTGTAAAACTACTTATCCCTGAGGGACTGAAGCACGTATCGCCAACACAAAAAACTGGTTGGGATATAGCTATCGAAAAAGAAGGTGAAGGGGAGAGTGCTCGTGTTGCTTCTATAACTTGGGGCGGCGGCTCTATTGGAGAAGAGTTCCGCGATGATTTTACCTTTAGTGCCCAGGCTCCGGAGCAAGAAACAACGCTGCAATGGAAGGCATACCAAACCTACGCTGACGGAACAGTTGTGTCTTGGGATAAAGCAGACAGCGGACACGGACATGATAGTCAAAACCCTAACGAGGGTCCGTTTTCTGTTACCGAAGTAGTGTCTGAAACTGCAGCAAGCCAGGCAATCCAAAAAGCCGATCAAGCAGCCGCAGATGCTCAACTAACAGCCCAGCGAGCTTTATACATCGCCATAGCCGGTTTAGCACTCGCACTTTTGAGCCTCACGCTCGCCACCCGTAAAAATGATTCTCGTTAGAAGCGGATTTTTCGCATAAGATTATCTACGAGATCCCGCTTTTGCGTGTCCATAGGTAAGTAATTACTAAGGGTAGTAACAATTGCGTCTTCATCCTTGGGATCATAGTATATAGATATAGCTGGCATAAACCGTGACATCGGTAAAAATACAATACTCGAGAACGCGCCCTCGTCTATGATTGCAAAGGTTTTGAGTTGGCTATAATGATATGTCTTGGTGCCAATACTAATACCAGCCGGGTTGATTGCATACTGTAGTTCGCGCGGCTTTCTGCCTGCGTATACTGCAAAAACAACTGCGACTAGGGCAATGACTACAAGCGACACTATGTCTCCGTCTGTAATAAAGTAAATCGGAACTAAAAAGAGAGCGGTACCAAGAGCTAGCGCCATATACCAAAGCGGGGATTTTTGGTGCGTAATATACTCTGAGGCCGTCCAGGAAATTTCTTGGGTATCCGAAGTCTGGCTATCTTGGGTTTGGGCAAAGGACTCTCCAGGCATATCGTACGATGGTGCGGCTTGTTCTGGTGGCGCAATAAACCCAGATGTCGCAAAGCCCTGGGAGGATTGCAGCTCTGGTGCAGGATCAGGCGGTACTGTGGGCTCAGAGGCTGCTGGTTGTGAGGTTGGTGGCTGTTCAGCTGGGGTAGATGGAGTAGGTGCCTGTGTAGTTTGCTGAGGTGCTGGTTGAGATTGAATAGGCTGTTGAGGCGCAAGAGTAGGCTCGGGGGCAGGAGGCGCCGCGGCTTGCTGAATCGGGACTTCCACCTCTGAAGTAGGAGCTGGCGCAGGCGTGGGTACTTCTTGAGGTTTTGGAGGTTCAGGAGCAGGGTTACTTGGTTGTCCGCCAGGTGTAATAATGCTTCCAGGATTTTGATCTGCCATAAGCGTTATTGTACCACTCTAGAAAAGCACACACAAAAAAACACCCTATGATGAGTGTTTAAATTTGTTTTAGCTTGGCGGAGGAGGAGAGATTCGAACTCTCGCGGGAGCTCTCGCCCCCCTAACGATTTAGCAAACCGTCCCCTTCAGCCACTTGGGTACCTCTCCAGCTATATACTTGGCGGAAGGGGTGGGATTCGAACCCACGGTACCGTTGCCGGCACGACGGTTTTCAAGACCGTTTCCTTAAACCACTCGGACACCCTTCCGTATTTTTGTGGATATAACAGAGGTGATTATAGCAGTCTTTTGCCAGA
The DNA here is from genome assembly GCA_964438085.1 of uncultured Candidatus Saccharibacteria bacterium. GTDB lineage: Bacteria > Patescibacteriota > Saccharimonadia > Saccharimonadales > UBA4665 > CALBGR01. Next base: position 2,051 of record CAYTIU010000003.1, read on the forward strand.
ATACCAAATCACAACGTGCGGGCAAATGTCATAGCGTTTACGCTTTTTGCATCGGCCTGTAATAACAGTTCAGCTGCTGCTTCGAGCGTCGCACCAGTTGTTATGACGTCATCTATAAGGAGTATGTCTTGCCCCTGAATAGCTTTTGGCTTGGCAACTGTTAGTGCCTGTTGTATCTGCTCAAACCGTTGAGCGCGCGAACTGCTAGTTTGCCGCGCCTGCCCGTATTTTTTCAGTGCACAGGAATAGGGAAGACCTGTCTTTTGCGCCAGTAGTTTTGTAATAACAACTGCTTGGTCGTAGCCACGCTGCCGTATACGGTTTGTAGCTGTTGGGATCGGTACAAGCAGTACGTTTTTGTGTAGTTCTGCATGGAACGCTTGATGTAATATGTGCACAATACACGGTGCTGCAGCGAGAGTTCTGTGAAACTTGAGCTGTTTGAGCAGCGTTTCGGCAACTGATTCGTAAGGTGTGTAGGCATATACCGCAGAAAGTGGTGATTCTCTTGAGCATGTTTTACATGTTCGGTTATCTGCACTTGATTTTTGGCATTTATAGCACTGAGGTTCTTGGGTAGGGAACAAATTTATGCAAAAAGAGCATAAAATATCACCATCAGTATCACAGCCAATACACTGGTGTGGAGCAATATAACTGATAAGACGGTCGATTAGTAACTGCATGTTGTATTTTATGTGTTGTAAATATGTATACTTACGGTTGCACCCTCTATCTATATTAAGCTATACTGTCGACAAGACAAAAACGCAAGTTTCCGATAAGCAATAATAGGAGGGTAACAACTATGGCGCGACGAAATCGCGACGACGATCTGTTGCTAGAAGAAGACGAGTTAACTGCGGCATTTTTAGGCGATGACGATACACCAATTGCAGAGCCAGAAGATCCAGCAGCAGCTCAACCTGTAGCAACCCAAGACGAGTGGGATGAAGAAGAGGCAATCCAAGGCCAGCTTGCTGTCGATGTATACGAAACTAAAGAGCGTTTAGTTGTTAAAGCCCGCACCGCTGGCGTCAACAAAGGCGATCTTGATGTAAGTATCGCAGACAATACGCTTACTATTCGAGGCACGCTTTCTGCTGGCACCGAAGAAGATGTTGAGAACTATTTTGCCCAAGAATGTTACTGGGGTGAATTCTCACGCAGCATCGCTTTGCCAGTTCCTGTAAAGGAAGAAGAGATTGAAGCAATGCTTAAAGATGGCGTTTTAACCATCAGCTTCACTAAAGTTAAGCAAGACACTGTAAAGAAGATCCAAGTACTTTAGGGTAACCTTGATCTTGTTAAAAACCCGACTGCTTTAGTCGGGTTTTTTGCTTGTACTTATAAGCATTGTAGTTGCTGCTGTAGCTGGACCTGTAGTCCTTTGCAACACAAACTGGACTATAACTTGAGCAAAGGCAACAATGATTAAGCCAACGATTGCATACAGAATAGTGTTTTTAGCACCGCTGATAGCATTTGATTCGCCGCCAGATGTTACATACCTAAAACCACCAATGATGATCATAACAACACAAATAGCGCCCACAATAGCAGAGAGAACATTGATAATGTTTTTGATGAGGGTTTCGAGAGGACCCGATCCCTTTGTGTCTGCAGGGTTACAGTTATCACCTAGGCTTATCTTATTGCCACCACAATTTACGCTTTGTTTGATTTTGGCTGGCTGAGCATACGATGTGCCTGATGTCATTAAAATCGGTACAGCTACTAATAAGGCGAGTGATACTATCAGGCTAGTAAAAAAATTTCTTCTCGTTAGTGTCTGCTTTAGTATATCGATCATATCTACACCTTACTTAGCCTGTAGTCCTTTGTAGCACGAATTGGACGATAATTTGCGCAAAGGCAACGATAATTAAACCAACTATAGCGTACAGAATGGTATTTTTGGCGCCTCCGACACTGTTTGAGTCGCCACCTGATGTGATATAACGGAATCCACCAATGATGATCATAATTACTGAGATAGAACCAACGATAGCAGAGAAGACGTTGATGATGGTTTTGATGAGGTCTTCGATACCACCTGATGCATCGTCCATATTTGTACAATTGTTAACAGTATTATTACCACTTAAACCACCGATATTCGAACCGCATCGAGCACTATTTTGCATTTTTCTTGTAACATCAGTCCTATCATCAACACCTGCAGCAGGAGGATCTTGAGCTGACACAGGCGTAAGTATCATCAGTGATGCAGAAAGCGCCAACAGTGTCGCTACTGCTATAGGGAGTATGTTGTTTTTGAGTGTTTGTATCATTGTTTGTATCCTATATATTACGTTGTTCGTTGTAACACGAATTGTACGATAATTTGCGCAAAGGCAACAATGATTAGACCAACTATCGCGTAGAGAATAGTGTTCTTCGCACCACCAACTCCCTCAGAGCTACCGCCAGAGGTAATGTAGCGGAATCCACCAATGATGATCATAATTACGGAGATAGAACCAACGATAGCAGAGAAGACGTTGATGATGGTTTTGATGAGGCTTTCAATATTGCTACTGCCCGTTACTGTACAGTCTGTACCTGCTGTTGTAGACAAGCTAATATCTGAACCACACCTTGTTTGATTCTGAGCGTCAACTGCATCATCTGCGCTTACAGAAGCAGCCATGCCAATACTGCCTACCATAGCAAGTATAGCTGCAGCTATAATTATTGTTATGTTTCGTTTGAGTGTTTGTATCATGTATTTTTATTCCTATTTAGTCTGAGCTTACTTATATCATAGACTCGGCGTCTTTGGCAAGCATTTTGTTAGCCAGTGGTACGCTGTAACACAAACTGGACTATAACTTGCGCAAAGGCAACGATAATTAAACCAACTATAGCGTACAGAATGGTATTCTTCGCACCACCAACTCCCTCGGAGCTGCCACCAGAAGTGATATAACGGAATCCACCAATGATGATCATGATGACTGAAATTGCACCCACAATGGCAGAGAATACGTTGATAATGGTGCGAATAAGCCCTTCGAGCTTGTTGCTACTGCCAGATACATTGGTGTTACAGCCGCCGCCGCCAAGTCCATCAATGTTGGAGCCACATTTTACTTTGTTGTCGATATTTACTGTGTTATCAGCGTTTGCCAACGGGGCAATTGCCAACGACAAAGTAAATAGTGCTATAGCTACGATAATGAATTGTATCCTGTAGGCTTTTAGCGTATCTATAAGTTTCATGCATTTCCTCTATTACGTTTGTTCTAATTATACGTGTTTCTAAGATACGAAGAAAGCTCAGGTGGTTCTTTGGAGTACAAATTGTACAATAACCTGCGCAAAAGCAACTACAACAAGGCCAGCTAGCGCAAATATTATGGTATTGCGCGCTGATGCAGCTTTTGTAGAGTCACCTGCAGCGGTCATAAACTTAAAACCACCGATGATAATCATGATAACGGCGATAATACCACCGATGGCAGACATAATATTAATGACCGTCTTAATAACATTTTGAATATTCTCTTCTGGTAGCTTTTTGTCTTTACCGCTGCCTGTTGAGCAATCTTCATTAGATCCAATCGCTTGACAGGCCTGACTTTTACCCCCATCACCAACTGCTGCATACGTTACTGTCGGTAGCGTCACCATACAAAATAATGCTGCTATGATAACTACCGCTGTCGCCATACTGTTACGAATAATGTTTTGCATAATGTTTATCCTACTCTACTTAAAATGAATCTTACAAGTGCCTGTGCAAGCACAACTACTACAATTCCAATGACGGCGTATAAAACTGTGTTACGCCCGTTAGCAAATTTCTGGCTATCTCCACCAGCAAGCATCATACTCATGCCTCCTACGATGATCATGATCACTGCCGCTATACCTACGATTGCCGACACAACGTTCGTGATGTTTTTTATAACACGTATTATTGGATTGCCGCCACTTGTATTACAGGCCGCCGACCTTTCTTTTTGCGCATCAGTCTTCAGGTGCTGGCAAGCTCCATATTGACCCTCTAAAGGGTTTGCAGCATACGTAGTTGACAGGGGAGCATACACAAACAGGCTGGTAAATATTGTGATGAGTAAGAGTAGTTTTTTCATTAAGTAAGCCTACTTATTACAAATCTTACTATAGAAAAGGCAAAGATAGTGACAATTAAGCCAATAAGTGCGTATAAGATGGTGTTTTTAGCTTGAGCCGTTGCTTGTGGATCACCGCGTGAGATAACATAACGCATACCACCAATCACCACAAACAAGACTGCGAGACTTCCAGCAATACCAAACACTATATTAACTATGTTGTTGATCGTTCCTTCACCCGGATTTTTTACGCCTATTTTTTCTACTGGGTCAAGGTTTACTTTATCTTGCTTTGTACCTATTTTAAGGCGAGCACTTTCTGCAGCTCGCACTGCGTTGTTGATTTTTTGCTCACAACGATTAAGCTGGTTATTATTTGCCTTGCCGTTCCCAAGGTTGCATTTTCCATTATCTATCAGCCTTTGGCGAATTTTTTTACAGGTGGTGTTTTTCTTATCTGTTTTGGGATTATAGTTTTTACAGTCCTTTTTATATTTTTCTATATCCTTTTGGATTTGTTTTTTACCATCATCTGACTTATTATTGTTTTTTGGTATATCTTTTTGTTTAGCCGCTTTTCCTAGTTTGTTGCCAGATTCACATGATACACGTGCGGCAAAAAGTTTACTTTGATCAGTCGACTTAGCCCATGAAGGCAATGATGATACTGAGCATGATACATTTTGGGAAGTATATGCTTTCTTGTATGCCCAGATACAGGTATTTGAAGAAACTTTGCCATTTTTATCTTTATTACATTCTTGTTTCGCTTGATTATCGAGTGCTTTGCCGGTTTTTACAGCTGCTTCAACCTGTGTACTGAGTGCAGTCATGCCAAATACACAACCAAAAAGTAACGCTATGCTTATAAGGAGTATTTTGTGGTAGGTGATATTTTTTTGCACATACATTCTCATGATACTGTCCTTCCAATAAACGCTACAATTGTTGCAGCCAGAATTGCGATAACTAGACCAATAACTGCGTTTAATATGGTGTTTTGGGCAGCCTTGATACCTTCCGGTGAACCTTGGCTCGTAATATATTTGATACCACCGTATAAAACAAAAGCTACTGCCACCAGTGCCGCGATTCTGATGAGGATATCTACGATTGCTAGGCCGATGAGCAGCATATCGCCTCCATTGAATACACCACCATTCATAAGATGGAATTGAACCTCACATTTTTCTGTAATCGGGTCTGGTTCTGGTTTAACCTTAAGGTATTTATACCAGGTTGGTAAACTAAAAAATCCTGGTAGGTCACAAGATGATGTGGCAGCTAATTTATCAATAATGTGTATCATGCCTAGATCCTCTTATAATAATGTTGGGGTCAACCATCTTAAACCTGCGTACAGTAATAATAGACACACGAGCGCTAAAATAGCAGTACTAATCTGTTTTTTTGCAGCGCCAACTTTTGCCGGATCATCACCAGCAGCCGCATAGCGTAATCCGCCCATGATGATGCCAGCAGTTATTGCGATACCTGCCACCGCAGCTAGAAAAGCTATAATAGGGTTAACGTATTTTCTCATAAGATTACATTTGTTACCGGTACATTCGAGGGCAGGATCTTTATAGGTTTTATCGGTTTTCGCTATGGTGTTTTGCGGCGGAAGAGTATATGCACTCACTACCGATGACTGTAGTACACTGAGCACAGATATTACTCCTGATGTAAGGGCTATTACTACAGCAATGTCTGTTATTTTTGATTTTATACTATTCATAATCTTATAGGTTAGTATGCACTAATCGCTATTGCTTGACAAGTACGGACATGCTTGATGCAATAATTAAAAATTTAACCATAAGAATAGTGCATTCTTATTAAAAATCTATTACACTGGTGACATGGTAAAAAGTCTTGAGAATCATGCTTTTCGGCTGGTTTTTGTATTCCTTACAGGATTAATATTATTTTCAAGTATTACAGCTTTGATAAATCCGGTTTCCGTATCTGCAGAAATACGCGGCAAGCAAAATCAACACGATAGGACTATCTTATACGCCTTATTGAGTTGTATGGAAAGAATCACTTTTAATGCAACTGCCACTGAGTCAGACATTAGCTCTTCTACTATGTCTGGCGTGATTCTTAACTTAAATCGCGGAAATGACAATGGAGATCCAAATGTACCAGTTGGATATGAAATAGATACAACTGACGGCAATGCAAGGTGTGAAAATATTAGTCTCAATAGAGCTATGCGTTTTATTGATAAAACGCCGACTTGGTTTTTTAATTTATTCTATGACATAAATAATCCAAGCTCTGGAGAAGGAACATCTGCAGGAAGTGACACGATTATATATCCTGCTAGGGAGAAGAAGAATTCAGGAGAAATTTATCAGTTGATGCGTAAAAAGGGGGCTGATCCAAACAAGCGAGGGTCAGGCGCAGGAATTGGGCAAAATGAACGAGAAAGGCGTCTTGCTATTGCATTCTATCAATGCGCAGAACCAGTTACTAGTGAAAGAGCTGCCAGGACAAACAAAGAAATTGGTGGTACTACCTATCAATTAAGAGAATCTAGAAACAGTGATACTAAGATTAGTGTAGGTAAAGATTGGGTTGCAGACGGAAAAATACAGTGCCACACCCTAATGAATTGGACTGACAAAGAAGAACTTAAGAGAGCTCTTTCAAATAAAGAAAATGTAAAAAATGCTGAGGAACTCGCACAAAAAAGCGGTGCTGCCAGTAACCCTGACGACGTTAAATCATGTGAGGACGAGCTTGGCAAGCTTGGCTGGCTGGTTTGCCCTATTGTTATGGCTATTGAAAAAGGCACTGCTCAAATGGATATATGGATTAACGATCTACTCACTGTGAGTACGGAGCGTGTCTTTTGTATCCAGGCAGCGAGAGGTTGTTCTAGCGAAGATATCCGTTCGTCAAGAAACTATCACGCAATATGGAGCTCCTTCCGTAATATAGCGCTTGGGCTCATCGTTATTGCGATTTTGATCGTTATCATATCAACTGCGCTTGGGTTTGAGTTTTTAGATGCTTACACTGTGCGCAAGGTATTGCCAAGAGTTTTGCTTGCTATCGTTTTCATTACTCTTTCGTGGAACATTCTAGAGTTTCTAATTATTTTATCTAACGACGTTGGTACCGGTATAAGAGCATTAATTTACGCACCATTTAGTAATATGAACGGAGGCGAGGTTCAAATTGGTACCGGTACAGCAATCATTACAAATATATTAATGGGTACTGCAATACTCGGGTTTGGCGCGATGGGCGTTTTGAGTTTTGGGCTAACTGCGCTTTTGGCTGTTCTTATAGCATTCCTTGTCCTTGTGTTACGAGAGTTCATTGTTATAATGCTGATTCTTATAGCACCGATAGGAATCGCTTGCCTTATCTTGCCAAATACTCGAAAAGGTTGGCAGCTTTGGCAAAATACACTATGGGTTATGCTCATAGCATTCACAATCATATCAGCGATGATTGCGACAGGCAGAGTTTTTGCAATTACTTTATATAATGCAGACTCTGGAGATCTTCTTACGCAGCTTATGGCTTTAGCGGCCTACATTTTACCTTACTTTATGCTTCCATTTGCCTTTAGGATGGCGGGAGGAGCACTTGGAACATTAGCAGGACTTGCAAACGACAGGGGCCGGGGTGCATTTGACAGACTAAAGAATTACCGTGGTAATAAACTTCAAGACAATATGAATAAGACGAAAAATTTCTCTCGTTTTCCAGACAGAGGCCCGTTAAAAGGAATAAATA
>CAYTIU010000003.1:9898-24147 GCA_964438085.1 uncultured Candidatus Saccharibacteria bacterium
ATACAGCCATGGGTGCGGTTGCTAATCCTAAGAGTATGCTTCGTGGACGTGGCGGGGTTATAGCTGCAAGATCTTCAAGACAAAAAGCATATGGCGCAGGCTTCCTTAAAGATAATGAGATATTCCAGGCTAATCAAGGAGATGATGCGTTCTTGTTGGCTGTAGCAAATCGTGATCTTGCAAAACAAAAGCAGGCTAAAGCCCTAAAAGACGGGGACCAGGAGGCTGCTGCTAACTATGGGCACGCTTTAAACGCGGCATCACAACTTGGGTTTCGAGGGCAAACTGCAGCCGTTCGCTCCCAGGCACTTTCAGCACTTGCAAAGACTGGCTACCAATTTAGTGCGGGTGAAGAGGGTTACCGGGAACTTTCTGATACCGCAAGAGATATTGCTGGCAATGATGATGGTGCCTACTCCTCATTAATGAACGAGGCGCAGTACGGATTACGAACAGCGAGTAGGTACGATCTGGCAGGCATCAACCATGGCGCAGGGTTTGATGGGGAAGCTGGTACCGACAAAGCTTCACTTTATGAACTTGCTAACGCTAAGCCGTATAGCATTAAACAACTTGCTGAAAATGCAGGCAATGGGCCAGTTGGTGAAAAACATGCTATTGCCTACCAGGAGCTTAAAGCTATTCTCCCAAGCTCGAAAGGTGCAACTAAACGTGAAGTACTAAAACAAATGGATAGCCTTGAACAGAGAGGTGTAAAAGGATATTTAAATACAAGTACAGGAAATATGAAGAAGCAGCGGGTAAACTATGATAATACTAACCCTGCTCATGCTACTTGGAGCACTGAAGATAGAACTCGAGGCTGGAAAGTTGAGGATGCGCCGGAAACGTATGCTGACGTATTATCAAGATCAAATAAGGTACGTACTTACGAACGACCTGATCCTAATAACATACCTTGATTTAATATATAACAACGTGTCAGTAAGAGAATAGTTGACTTATATAAATATTTATGTTAGTATATAGGTATGACACCTTCACCTGAACAAAGGCCAGAGTCACGTATCCACGAATCTATATCACAAGCTGCGCGTATTGCGTACCATGGTATGGTCAACGCTATTTCTGTGGTAAGGCAAGAAAATGCCCAACAAACTATAGAACGTATGGAGCATAAAAATGAATTATACGAAAATCTAGGACGTGTAGCACTTACTAGTAAAGTTCTGCCAGATACCGTAAAACCTAAGACTTTCCCAGAGCGAATTGTCGAATGGCAATTGAACCGAAGAGCGGTTAAAAAGACTGTTGCAGACCACAGGGCTAATAGAGATGCAAAAATATTTGGGCCAGATCGTGCGACACTACCTAAAAGCGTAAGGCAAGCTAGCATAGATAGAACATTGTCTTGGCTACCAAACCGCAAAAGAAATGAAACAATTACCGGATCAATCATTGATAATGCGCGGGCTGTTATTTTTGGCCCTTCTTTGAGGGGGACAACACCTACTTCCAAAAAATTATCGCAAGCAAAAAATCATTACGAATACTTCTTTAAGGGACAAAAGGATATATTTGAACACCAGAAAGAAAAGTATGATATCAAGTCAACTAAGCTTAAGTATGGCGATAAATCACACAGGAAATCACGCCGTATGCAAAGGCGGGCTAATGAACGTTTTGAGCACGCAAAAGAAATGCCAATAACATCACGATGGCGCGATATGAGAATTAAGCGCGCAAATGAACGTGCGACTAGAATGCAGCAGAAAATTGATCATCGCCGCCAAAAGATTAAAGATATTCGAACCCAGTAAATCTATACCGCTTTTGCTATACTAGCTATAGGGTATGGCAAGATATAAAGTAATCCAAGACATTGAAGCAGATGATAAGCTGCTGGGGCCGTTATCGCTCAGGCAATTTATATACGCCGGCGTGACGGCATTTTTGGGGTATTTGAGCTATTTTGCGATTGCACAGGGAGCAATATTTTTACTAATAATCTTTATTCCTCCGGCACTTATATCAGCCTTTTTTGCGTTTCCGTGGGGCAAAGAGCAGTCTACTGAAATCTGGGCGCTGGCACGTATTAGATTCTACTTTAAGCCACGCAAGCGAATATGGGATCAAACTGGTATGAAAGATTTGGTAAAAATTACTGTACCTAAGAGAATTGAGCATAATTATACTGATGGACTCAGCCAGGCAGAAGTAAAAAGTCGGTTGCAGGCACTGGCAACTACTATTGACAGCCGTGGGTGGGCAATAAAAAACGCTCATATGAGCCCGTATATGACGACGCCGGTTTTTGCGGGCAATGCGGGGACAAGCTCGCAGCGGCTTATTGATATCGATACGCTTCCTCAAGAACTTCCTACTACCGAAACAACTGTATACGACGACGTACTTGACCCTACACACAACCCGAAAGCCCAGCAATTTGATGCTATGCTGACAGAAAATGCCCAAGAAAAACGGCAGCAGCTTATGGATTCATTGCAGCAGGAAACAACTCCAACGGCGCTGCCACCAAATCAGCCACAGCCGGCTGCTAACGACCAGCAGTTACTGAGCACGCTGCAAGCAGCACAAGACCAACAAGTACCACAATATTCAAATCTGCCAACATTGCAGCCATTATCGGCACAGCAAAGACAAAATCCGCCGGAACCGGTAGCGCCAGCCCCTGCAGCTCAAGCAGTACAAAATCCTACACCGCCGCCAGTGACACCAACCCCAGACGCTGCTATACTTAATCTTGCACATAGCAATGATTTGAATATTTCGACAATTGCTCGAGAAGCCAAGAAAGAACATGGCGAAGAGCCAGACGAGGTCGTGATACCACTTCATTAATTACCTCTATGCCTGATGGCGGAGGGTGGGATACACTAAGACATACATGAATCCAACAGATCAGAACCAAAACACTCAACTACCACAGGCTGGCGCGCAACCAGTCCAGCCCCAGGTTGCTTCACCAACTACGCCAACAGTTGGCGGGCAGCCACAACCAGAGGTACCAAAGCCTAAATCTAATCCAAATAGCACCCAAAATACACTGCAGATTGCCGAGATTCGCGATGGTATTGTAATCATGAACGACGGGTCGTTTCGTTCAGTGGTGATGCTAAAAAGTATCAACTTTGACCTTATGAGCCCGCAAGAACAAGAGGCAGTGGAGTTTGCCTACCAAGGGTTCTTAAACTCATTGTATTTTCCAATCCAGATTTTTGTACGATCGCAAAAGGTAGATTTGCAGCCCTACATAGAACGCCTTGATAAAATCCGTACTGAACACGACAATATGCTGCTTGCTATGCTTATGGATGACTATCTGATGTATATTGACCAGCTGGCGCAGCAAACAAATATTATGGATAAGAAGTTTTATATTGTGATTCCTTTTTCTTCAAACCCAGAAAGCGCAAAAAAAGCTATCGCCGAAGATAGTAAAAACTTTTTGACAGGGCTTGCGAGTATGTTTGGTTCGCAGGAAACAAGCGTAGTGATAAATGAAGCTGACCTTGAAAACGCCAAGAGCGAGCTGCGGAACCGCGTACAGGCGGTTTTGAGCGGGCTTGCCCAGTGTGGCGTACAGGGCTTGCCGCTTGATACACAGGAGTTGATTGAAATTTACTACGATACGTATAATCCAGACACTGCGACTCGACAGCAACTTAAGAACTTTGATGATTTAACAGCTGATGTCGTGAAAAAAGGTGAAGGTACTGTGACGCAGTCACACTTACAGAGGGAGCTTGAGTAATGGCATTTGGGCGTAAAAAGCAAAAACTGGATCCGGTTGCAATTGCACAAGCGCAACAACTAGCTGAGCAACAAGAGGTTACAGCAGCATTTCAAAAGGGTGTTACTGCGTTACGTGACTTTATTGCGCCAAGTTCGCTTGAGTTCCAGTCTTCGTATTTTCACCTTGGTACACGGTTTGCGCGGACATATTATGTCTACGGCTATCCACGACAAGTATACACTGGGTGGTTGAGTAGCTTAGTAAATATTGATGAGGTTATAGACTTGTCGATTTATGTGTACCCGGTTGAAAGCCAGATTGTGCTCGATAACCTCAAGAAAAAAGTGACGCAGCTAGAAGCTGGCTTGCAGATTGATGCCGAGAAAGGCCGTATCCGCGACCCGCAAAAGCAAGCGGCAATTCTTGACGCCGAGGAAATCCGCGACAAGCTACAAGTTGGCGAAGAGCGATTCTTCCGCTTTGGTCTGTATTTTACAATTTATGCATCGTCGGTCGAAGAATTAGAGTTTGTATCGCACAAAGTCGAGTCGATGCTCGGACAACAACTAGTGTTTAGTAAACCAGCCAGCGCCCAGCAAGAACAAGGCCTTAATAGCACAGTGCCGCATTTTGTTGATCAGCTACAAATCCGGCGCAACATGAGTACCGGTGCAATTAGCACGAGCTTTCCATTTACGTCGGCAGACTTAAGCCAAGATAACGGTATTTTGTACGGTATAAACATGCATAATTCCGGCTTGGTTATTTTTGACAGGTTTACGCTTGAAAATAGTAATGCGGTCGTATTTGCAAAATCTGGTGCTGGTAAAAGTTTTGCGGTGAAACTTGAGGCTTTAAGAAGCCTCATGTTTGGCACTGAAATATTTATTATTGATCCGGAAAACGAATACGAACGCATGTGCGATGCGGTTGGTGGCGCTTATGTACGCTTAAGCCTTAGTTCGCCAACTCGCATTAATCCGTTTGACCTGCCAAAAGTTGTTGACACCGAAGAAGCCGATAACGCTCTACGGAGTAATTTGATTACCCTGCATGGCTTATTCCGTCTTATGATGGGCGGAGCGCAAGCCCAGATGGTTGGTGGTGCAACAACGTTAACTCCAGCGCTTACACCGGCCGAGGAAGCTGATCTTGATGCTGCGCTTATAGAAACCTATGCCAAGGCTGGTATTACCAATGACCCTTTGACGCATACTTCGCCGGTACCTACTATCAATGACTTGTATGATACGCTCTTGCATATGGGTGGGTTTGGCCCGCAACTGGCTCAAAGGCTTCGCAAATACACTTCTGGAACGTTTGCAGGCATCTTCAGCCAGCAGTCTAATATAAGCATCGATAACCCGATGGTGGTGTTTAACGTGCGTGACCTTGAGGACGAGCTTCGCCCAGTAGCGATGTACATTGTGCTTAATTATATTTGGAACAAGACCAAAACTGACCAGAAACGCCGCCTGCTTGTAGTAGATGAAGCGTGGCAACTTATGAAATATGAAGATTCAGCAAATTTCTTATTCTCACTCGCAAAGCGTGCTCGGAAATATAATCTTGGTATCACGACTATTACGCAAGACGTTGAAGACTTTATGGGCAGCCGTATGGGGCGCGCAATTGTGGCAAACGCGAGTATGCAGCTACTACTTAAGCAGTCTCCGACAGCAGTGGACATACTGACTGATGTCTTTAAGCTCACCAGCGAAGAGAAGAAGCGCCTCAGCCAATTCCCGGTCGGACAAGGACTGTTTTTTGCTGGCCAAAGCCATGTGCACGTACAAATTATTGCCAGCCCTACAGAAACAGGGCTTATCACGACCAACCCAGATCAAATTAAACAAATGAAGGAAATGGGTAATATGGATCAGTTGCAGGGAACGATTGATCTGAGCAACCAGTTACATCCGGGCATGTAGTACGGTATACTGTAAGCATAAGGGATATTTGCCGTGGCCGTCTACGACGACGAGAAAACGAACACCGAAGATTTGTATAAAACAACTGGCATCGACAAAGACGAGATGCGAGACATGGAAGCACGCGCCCACGCTGGGGCGGATCAAGACCGCGGCACAAGTCCTGAAGATCTTGAGAATAATGCTTATGGTAGTGATTTTAGAAACAATATGTCAGACCGAGTTGGACAAGGATTCCAATACGCCAAGGAACAAGGTGTTAAACACGGTAAATCATATTTGGGAGGGAAGCTTGCGAGCAAAGCCGTAAAGCGAGCTGCCTTGCCAAGTATTCTTTCTGGATTAGCTGTTGTAGCGGTGATCATGTTTTTTGTATTACAAGGACCTGCTCAACTTGCATATTTTGCTCAAGTTTTACAAAAATACCATTTTACGGCCAGTCAAGCATTTTTAGCTCACCGTGGCGCACTTCTTATTAAATTTGCTCGCACTGCTGATACTCCTCAAAATCGTAATTTATCTTATTTTGGCAACACAATTGCTGATCATTACGAAAAAAGACTAAAAGCAAAAGGTATTGAACTCGAGTATGACAAAAGGCGTGTACAGCGTATTAGAATAAATCCTAATACGCCAGAAGGAAGAAGTGCGATAGGCTCTTTGAAAAAACAAGGAGTTAATGTTGATTCGTATATGCAAAATGGCGGTCGAAGTATTGTTGTACCCGTTGACGGTTCAGCAGGGGGTGCCGGTAACGCACAGTTCCGCAGGCATGCGATATCAGGTATGGTAGATACTCTGGAGCTTGGTGTCATTAATGATGCCATGGCTAAGCGGATACTGAAGAAACGAGGGCTTGTAAATCTTCATCCGCTTAAAAACAAAGCCCGAGCCTGGGATGAAAGTCTTAGAAAATATTACGATGCCAGAAAAGAAGAGCGAGCAAAATACATATCTGATGGAACTGACAATACTGTCAAGAAAGGTAAAGCGGGACAAACAACCGATGAAGACGGAAATTCCTCCACTAGCCCTGATGACGAAAGATATGCGAGCGAGGGAAATGAGATATCAGAAGAAGGCGGAGACCCTAAAACCCCTATAGAAGAAAGAACTTCAAAACTGAAAGCAAAGTTAACCTCTGGCGTGGGAGCAGTAGGATATCTAACTATTGTTTGTGCCGTTAAAGGACTTGGGGATGGGGTAGGTAATATTCGCCAACAGAATATTGTTGAACCACTAAAGAGAACTGGTATGTATCCTGTTTCTGCTGACGCACAAATGCGAGCAGGCATAGACACAAATGATGATGAAGTCGGATCATACATAGAGGATATGTATGATGAGAAAACGAAAACTTCTGTATTTTCTGCACGGAGCATACAAGCAGAAGAAGGAGAGAAACTCACTGGCCCTGATATGCCTGATGCGGCAAAGCCAGGCAAGAATAAACCAACCTTTTTTACTGTTGTGGATGACACTGTAGGTCTTATCCCAGGCGGGAGTACATTTTGTGGTGCAGTAAATTCGACTGCTGGAGGATGGATATTAACTGGCGCAAGTGTTGCTCTTCTCGCAACTGGGCCAATAAGTGCAGCTGCTAATAGTGCCTCTGCAGGATTTCAGTATTTGATCTTGGACACATTTATGGAAGACATACTGAGATGGATAGCTGGACAGCAGGTAGACGCAAATCCTACTGGAGCACAACTTGGAAACTATGCTAACTACGGTGCTCGTTTGGCTGCAAACGAAACTTCAATAAGTTACGGTGGTGTTGAATTAAGTGAAGATGAGTCTCTAGCCTTAAAGAGCGAAAGGCTCAAAAAAGAGGATTTGTTTTTTAAAAATAGTTCTTTTTTCGCACGCTATCTTGACATAAACTCAGCAAACTCACTTATAGCAAAAACTATTTTTGAAAATAACTTACTACATACACAAGCTTCAGATATTGCATCTATACTACAAATACCGGTTTCACTACTAAGTAAGCTTGGTTCTGCTATTACATTTGGTCAGGTCGGCGCGGCAGGTACATCATATGATTATGGATTCCCAGAATACGGTTTCTCTCTTGATGAGATTGATGATGAAAGATTCCAGGATCCTTATGAAAATGCTCGAATTGTAGAACCTCAATTAGCTGAACTAAATGAAAAATATGGCAAACTTTGTTTTAATACTACAGTAGACCCTGTAACCTTTGCCCTAAATCAAGAAGCAGACAGTAAAAAATATGAGGAGATACCTAATTATTGTAAAGACAGGAGCAATGAGTTACTTACACGTTATAGATTCTACCTTGCAGATATGACCAATGCAAATTGTATGGCTTTGTTTGAAGGACTGGACACAGAAGGATGCGTAAATGCACAATCGAGTGGGGGTACTGCAAGTAATGATACTCCTTCTGGTGAGCTAGTTTCTGGGGAGGATAGAGATATTGCAAAACAAATCTTAGACTCAGGAAAAGTAACAGGTGATTCTAGGTATATATCTCAAATTGAGGCGTATGCAAATGGAAATAATGACTGTCATATTAATTCCACAGTTCTAAGACTTATTTTAACCATTGCTCAAAACCATAGTATATACATAACTTCTTTAAATAGACTGTGCACTGGCGTACTAACAGATTCTGGGACAAGTAGCTATCATTATAGAGAAAAGGGTGGACACGCATTTGATATAGGAACTGTAGATGGTGTGTCATCTACAGGTGCTACCGAAAATGATGTTAAACTTTTGAAAGAGATTTTGCCTTTATTACCAAGCGGATCAGGTATCGGGCAGGACACTTGTGGTAGAAGCGGCTTATCTTTACCGTCTGGGGTGACTGAATTTTATGATACTTGCAATCACGTTCATATACAGGTGCCTGTTGATTAGGGGGTGTAATAATGAATAGTCAACTCACCAGCTTTATTCCCAAAAAATCAGCTATAGAAGTAGTTTTCATGGCGTTAGTTTTTTTATTTGCTTTGCCTCAACCAGTTTTAGCACAAATGTCAAATGAGCAAATATTTTTATACAAGCAAGGCGTTTATTATTTTGATATTAGTGAAGACTGTGCGCCAATAAACCCTGGAAGCAACTTAACAGCGGGGGCAGGATCGCCTAATGGTGCTGTTTTTCCTAGACTAAATCCAAGTGCCATGGGTGCAGGGTTAGATAAGTACATAAAACAAATTAATTCCAATAGCAAACTACAGGGTCTTGGTTCCACTATAGTAGCAAGTGCCAAAAATGCTAACATTAATCCGTTTCTAATAGTTGCAATTGCTCAAAAAGAGTCTTCTTTGGCAGATCCTTCAGATTATAATGTACGTAACGGTAACAATTCTTTTGGCCGAACCGCAGCACCGGGCCAGCCAAGCTTTAGAGGTGCAGCTCTTTGGTATAAATGGAGTTCAATGAAGGCAAGTGTTGACCACACAGCATCCGAAAATAATAACGCGAGTGGCGGAGGAGATATCGCCTCGTATATCAGAGAGCAGTATGGTAATGACATAGATAAAAATGATTTAAGCGCAGTAATGATGAAGTATGCGCCGCCCCATGAAAATGACACCCTTAAGTATATTGCTGAAATAAAAAATTGGGTTAAAGAGATGGTCAAGCTTACTAATGAATCACCGTCTGGAGCTCCGGTTACTGATACAGTTTCTGAGAGTACAAATAACTGCGAATGCAGTACTGGTACTACACAGTTAGCACAAGATATAAGTGGTATACCAAAAGAAACTCTCGAAGCAATAAACAAACTAAAATCTGCCTATGAAGGTGCTTCTAGGGCAACAGGGGTACCCTGGCAAGCTATTGCCGCAATACACTATAGAGAGTCTAGTAATAATCCGCTGGAGGATCTGCAAGCAGGCAACCCTATTGGAGGACCCTACCTACAATACTCTGATTCTTATGGTAAATATGGGTACCCGTCTTCAATACAAGAGTCTGTTGAATTTGCTGCAAAAGAATTGATCGAAAAAGCAAAAGGAGGAACTATAAATAAACCCATCAATATACCCGACCCTGACCCAGAGGCACTAAAAGATGCCTTCTTTGGATATAACGGTCGAGCAAGTGTCTATGCTCAACAAGCTGCAGAATTGGGTTTTGACTCTGAAACGCAACCATACGAAGGCTCTCCTTATGTTATGAATAATTTTGATGATAAACATAAAAATATGAAGATAATATCCCACGATCATGGAGGAATAGACGCCAGAGATACACGCCCTGGTGCATATACATTATATGTTAGGTTGGGTGGTAGTTCTGGGCAATCGTGTAGTAGAAATGGGGATGTTGATAGTATTGTTAGTACAGCTATGAAGTATTCTTGGCCAGAATACCACCGAGGACCCTATACAAAAATGAAGCCGGCATATCAAAATGCGATACAAAAAGCTGTAGCAAATAGTGAGTATGTTGGCGGTGGTCGAGAGGGAACTCCTGGTATTGATTGTGGTGGTTTTATAACTCGTGTTATGAGGGATAGTGGCGCGGACCCAGACTATAATAAATATAATGGTCCGACAATTTCCCAGAAGAAATATATGGATGACCATCCTGAGAAATATGAAAAACTAGGGATTTTATCAGACAGCTCTACTTTGCAGCCTGGTGATATAGCAATACACAGTAGCCACACGTTTATGTATATAGGTGAGCAGGAAGGATTTAAATATCCCACCGTTTCAGCATCAATAAATCCTCAGCGATCACCTATGGCTACAAATTTGTATTTTTCCGATAGTAATGGTGATTATGTTTGGTATAGGTTACGAGCAAATTAATTAAGGTAAAATGTAACTATATGAATATATTAGTAAAAAATAAGATTATCGCCCTGTTAATACTATTGGGTTTAGTATTTTTTGTATGGTGGTTAATTATATTTATAAGCCGTATTGGCTTGACTGGAATAAATATAATAGCCATCCCGGAAGACTCAACGATTACAATGAATGGAAGAGAGATAAAACCTGGAAAAATATATTTGAAGCCTGGAACATATATATTTACTGCTTCAAGAGAATATTTTGACAAGATAGAGGCTGCTATAGATACTAAAGACCTACTCGTACCAAATACTATTTATTTACAACCTAAGCCAAATTCAGAAGAAGCGTTAGATTTCTTGCTCAATAATCCAGAAATTCAAGAAGAAAGAGAGGCTGCTTCAGGAGTAGAGTCAGAAGCAATACAAAAAAAACTAATAGAGAAAAACCCTGTAATAGAGAGTTTGCCGCATGAAAACTCTCGCTTTAAAATTGATTATTCTGTAACCGACTCTCTTACGCTTCGATATATTGTTACTCTTTACCCTATCATTAATGGTCCACAAGATTATGAGAGATATAAACAGCAAATTAAGCTTTATAAGCAAGAGTCTATTAAATACCTTGAAGATAATGGAGTGAATATAAAAAAATCAGATATTGTGTTTATTCCTGATGAAGAGTAAGTTAACCCAGTGCAATAACTTTCGCTTGATCAGTGAAATGTTCAATTACAACATCCGCGTCAGTGGTAGTGATAATACTTTGATACGGTTCTAAAAATGCAACCAAAGCCTGCCTACGTTTGCCGTCTAGCTCGCTAAATACGTCATCAAGTAACAAGATGGGGCGTTCGCCGCGGGCAATTTCGATACACTCTGCTTCAAGCATCTTCAAAACCAACACTAGCGACCTAACCTCTCCCCGTGAGGCTACATCGCCCGCAGGCTGCCCATTAATATGCATCACAAGGTCTTCTCGATGCGGTCCAAGGCTTGTAAATCCTACTGCTGTGTCTTTAGCTATGCTACGCTCTAACGCCTGTAATAGGCTCGTTTCGTACGTCTTGGTTGGTATTGGGCTGCTGTATGAAAACAAAACTTCTGTCTCCACCCCTGAAACCTTACTGTAAATATCGCTCATGCGCGTATTAAATAA
This sequence comes from uncultured Candidatus Saccharibacteria bacterium, assembly GCA_964438085.1. Taxonomy (GTDB): domain Bacteria; phylum Patescibacteriota; class Saccharimonadia; order Saccharimonadales; family UBA4665; genus CALBGR01. The sequence goes on from CAYTIU010000003.1 coordinate 21,490, forward strand.
TGCAATTATTTTTTGCCGTTCACTTACGATTTTCCCAGCGAGTTCGCTGAGGCGCAGATTCCATACAAATAACTGGTCAGAACTTGGGCGTACTTCCTGTTTTAATAAAGCATTTCTTTGGGCTAAAACTCTTTTATAATGCCGTAACACTGTGTTAAATCCTGGAAGCATTTGCGCTATCAGATTGTCTAGAAATACTCGTCGCATATCTGGCCCGCCACTAAAAAACAGTAGGTGGTCAGGCTCAAATAATACAACTGGTGTCTTTTTCTCTTGCGATAGCCTCTTGTAAATCTTTTGGTCTATTTCAAATGTTTTTTGAGTGTCTTCAATCTTTACTGTCCTCAAAGCTGATTCCATACCAACATCTACGCGAGTCCAGTCACTTTCATGCCGGCATAACTCTTTGTCTGATGCCTTATATGATCCGCCTTGTAGCGCGAGTAATATTGCTTCGATAATTGTTGTTTTACCACTCGCATTTGGCCCGACAACAATATTTACATGTGGATCAAACTCAAACGAACCATCGGTATATGATCGAAAGTTTTGCAAGCGTACATAAGTAATCATGTACTACTATTTTAACTCTTCAACGGCATAATCAAGTGCGTGTAGTCTTTTTCGGTTGAATCAGACAATACTACAGCCTCTAGTTTACCGTTGAAACTAAAGGTAATGCCTTCGCCATGAAATGCATTAAGTGCATCGAGTAGGTACCGAGAGTTCACGGTAACTTCACTTGAACCTGTAATTTCACCTTCTGCGCTGGCAGTGTTTTCACCAACCTGAGAGGCAATTGACCGGATACTCAGCGTGTTTTTATCTTCATCGATAGTAATTTTCACGCTTCCGGCACTTTCGCGGGCAAAGAGGCTCGATACTTTCGTGATATTAATGAGATCCGCTCGCTTAACCTTTGCAGTATAGGTAAATGTTTTTGGAACAAGTTTTTGGTAGTCTGGATATTTACCCTCAATTAAGCGCGCAACAAGCTCAACGTCTCCAGCCTTAAACAATACTTGTTGGTCGTTATATGTCACTATAACTGGACCTTCGTGGTCATTCACGATTCGTAACACATCTTGCATAGCAGAAACCGGAATTAATAGATCAACGTCATCTTTAAGGTTGGTCATTGTTTTTGCAGCTAGGCGGTAACTATCGGTCGCTGCAATATGTAATTCTTTGTTGTGGGTATGCATATATACGCCAGTTAATACTGGGCGTGCCTCGTCATTTGACGCTGCAAACACTACTTGCTGTAATGAACGCTTTAATTCAGACCCGCTTATTGTAAACTGCTTACCATCATCAATTGCTGGCATAACAGGGAAATCCTCGGCAGCAATACCATTAATAACGGATTGGTACTGGTCTGTTGTTATATGAAGTTTATTGTCAGTTAACTCGAGATTAATAACACTTTCAGGTAGGCTGCTAATAAAATCTTGCATGAGCCGGGCAGGGATAGTAATAGATCCGTCTTCTTTTACCTTTGCGCCGCAATATTGAGTGATCGCAATATCAAGATTTGTAGCAGCAATACTAAGTCTGTTGTTTTGTGTCTTAAGTAAAACATTTGCAAGGATAGGCAAGGTGCCTCGTGTATTTGCAACACGGGCAACAGTCGAAAGGGCTTTGCTGAGATTTTCTTGTGTGACCTGAAGCTTCATATAATTATATCTCCTTAACTTATTGTATTAGTCTTAGTTATTATTAGCCGTGTGTAAAATGTGTACAAATCATGAATAACAGATGAAAATATACGAAAACTTTGAGTAAAAACGTGGGTATAAAAATTGTATAAAACCTGGAAAACACATAGTTTCTTCACACCACCCATAAAATTATGTAAGGTGGGTTGTGAGAAACCCGAACGTTGTGCGCAGGTTATACAAGCTTGATCCACATAGTATCCACACGTATTACACATGTAAACGCTCCCGTATTTCTGACACTGCTGTACGTAAAACCTCATTTGTACGTAGTTCATTGGTTATTTTATCGACAGAATGAATTGCGGTTGTGTGATCTTTTCGGCCAAGTTCCCGGGCAATTTTTGGGAAACTTAGATGGAGTTCGCTCCGCAATATATACATTGCAACTTGCCTTGGTACCACAATATCTTTGTCTCGCTTAGGGCTCAGAATGTCTTCCATATCAATTCGGAAATACTTGGCAGTGCGCTCTACGATTTGTTTAGCACTAATGTGTTTTGGGCGTGATGCGCCAGAACCAATGACGGTGGTTGCTGTCGCTATGTCTGGTGTAAGCCCTCGCATGTCACAATATGCAAGCAGCTGATTAAGTGCACCTTCAAGCTCGCGTATATTTGTTGGTACGTTATTTGCGAGATATTCAGCAACCTCATGCTCTAGTTCAATGTCGTGGTTGTGGGCTTTTGCTTGTACAATTGCACAGCGAGTTTCAAAATCAGGGTTTTGCATATCAATACTCATACCCCACACAAAACGGGATCTCAATCGATCCTCAAGGGTCGGGATTTCTTTTGGTGGTTTGTCGCTACTAATAATAATCTGCTTATTTGCTTGGTGAAGTGCGTTGAAAGTATGGAAAAACTCTTCTTGGATCTTTTCCTTACCGGCAAGGAACTGAACATCATCTACAATAAGCACGTCAGCGCCGCGGTAATAA
>CAYTIU010000003.1:24157-27828 GCA_964438085.1 uncultured Candidatus Saccharibacteria bacterium
CTGCAAAAGCAGTATTTTTCTTAAATCGCAGTGCGTCTACAAACTCTTGTACAAATTGCTCGGTTGATACATACACTACCCGAGCATTGGGGTTTTGCTCAAGCACTGTGTTACCGACAGCCTGGATAAGATGTGTTTTACCAATACCAACCCCACCGTATAAGAAAAGGGGGTTATACCGACTGCCAGGACTTAGGGCTATTGATTGGCAGGCGGCATGTGCGAGTTCGTTTCCTGAGCCTACAATAAAGTTTTCAAACGTATATCGTTTACTTAAACCTTGCCTGTAGGTGTGACTCAGCGAGTTGGTAGATGAGCTGTTGCCGGACTTTTTCATCCCGCCCACGTGTTGGGTTTTAAGTACTGGCTGGTCATCGTTCAATATCTTCTTGCCAGCAAGGACATGTATTTTATAAGTAACAACTGGATCCACTACACCATGCCGTATAAGCGTGTCCAGGATAAGTTTACTGTACTTTTGCTCGAGTTGTTGCTTGATAAAGACATTTGAAACGCCAATGACAAGCGAATTATCCTCATGCTTTAAGACAGTCGTGTTCTTGAACCAGGTGATAAAGTTCCCACGCGAAATAGATAGCTCAATTTCCCCTAGAACTGCTTGCCACAGACTACTCTGCATATATCCCCTATACGTTTAGTTGTTACTAATATAGCGCACCTTGGGTGTACTTTTCCACACCTTATACATAAAACACAACAAAAGGTATCAAATTCATACAAACAGCGGTGGAGTTATGCACAGCCTGCACGCTCATCTGTTAATCTGTGGAAAGCATTTGTATATAAGTGGAAAACTTGCTAGTATTAGTGGGTAAATATTGTCGGTTTTACTTCGATAATACATATAACCAACTAATAAACGAATCTAGTTGCAGCCAATGGCTCAGCGTGGCTGTATATTTGAGAGACACGTTATGACTAGAGTAAGGTACAATATACACTATGCCGAAACGAACATATCAACCAAAAAAACGTAAGCGCGCTCGCGAGCACGGTTTTTTTGCACGCATGAAAACACGAGCTGGTCGTTCTGTGCTTGCACGCCGTCGACTTAAAGGCCGTAAGCAACTATCACACTAAAGCTATAAGGGAGACACATTAGGCATGCTCGCGCGAGCCTATCGGTTCCATGGACACAATAGTTTGCGGTATGTCTACACGCATGGCAATACAGTGCGTGGTACATATGGTGTCTTGAAGGTTGCACCGAACAATAAGAGGAGCCAGTATCGAGCTGCTGTGGTAGTGAGTAAAAAGGTTCATAAGTCAGCAGTGGTGCGTAATCGAATACGCCGCCGTGTCTATGAAATTATGCGGCATACTATTCCGGCCAACACCCCACCAGCCGATATAGTTTTTGTTGCCCATACTGCACAAATAGCAGATATTACACACGAAAAACTACAACAATCTTTGTGCGAGCAGCTCGAAAAATCCGGTATAACTACCACAGATCATGGTATAGTAGATAAGAAGGAGTAACTGATGTTTACAACGCTGATTGTCCAGCCAATTTTTAACGTACTGGTACTGATATACGCTCTCATTCCTGGCCATAATTTTGGGCTGGCTATTATTCTCTTTACTATTCTTGTGCGCTTGCTCATGTGGCCGCTCGTTAAAAAACAGCTGCACCATGCAAGGGTCATGCGCAAACTGCAACCAGAACTTAAAAAGATTAAGAAAGCCACTAAAGGTAATCGTCAAAAAGAATCACTCCTTATGATGGAGCTTTATAAGGAACGGGGTATTAATCCATTTGCTTCGCTTGGCCCGATTATTCTCCAACTACCAATATTTATTGGTTTGTATAGTGGGCTTAGGAGACTTGTTGATGATCCAAGCCAGCTGGTTAGTTTTGCGTATCCAGCAATCCAAAACCTTAGTTGGATGCAGCACGTAGCTGACAATATCAATGCATTTGATGAAACACTATTTGGAGTTGTAGATTTAACCCGAAGTGCACTTGGTAGTGAAGGTCTATATATCCCAGCGATGATCATTGTTGTTGCAAGCGTTGTGGTTCAGTACTTCCAGGCAAAACAATTGATCCCTGATGATAAAGACGCTCGGTCTTTGCGCCAGATCTTAAAAGATGCGAGTGCTGGCAAGCAGGCCGACCAGTCTGAAATGAATGCTGCAGTTGGGCGAAGTACAAAATTCTTGCTGCCTGCCATGGTATTCCTTTTTACTGTTTCTATCGCTTCGGCGCTCAGTTTATACTGGTTAGTTGCCGGTGCTGTTGCATACATACAGCAATCAATTGTACTCAATAAAGACGAAGATGAGCTAGAGGATATTGCTGACGAGCCAAACAAGAAGAAGAAAAAACTCGCCGATATTCCCGAGGCAGAGATTATAAAAAAAGATGCAACCACTCCAAAAACTAAAACCAAAAAACCAAAAAAACCACGCAAACGTAAGAAACGAAAGAAGTAAGGAGTTCGCATGGAAGAGTCAATTCAATACGCAAAAAAATATCTCGAAGATATACTGTCGTTTTTTGGACTCAATACAGATATTTATGCTACCACGAGCGATGATGAGGTAATTGAGTTGAATATTCCTTCTACGCATCTCAACGGCTTTCTTATTGGACAACACGGCGACACTATGCGTGCTTTACAGTTTTTGGTGAGCAATGCGCTCAGAAGCCAGAATTATCCAGTGACTCGCGTTAACGTTGATGTTGCAGACTATAAAAAGCAGCGCGCAGAACGCGTTGCCGAAAAAGCAGAAACCTGGATTAAAACAGTCAAAGATTCTGGAAAGCCATTTGATCTTAAGCCAATGAACGCGGCAGATCGCCGTATTGTGCACAAAACCGCAGCAGAGAATGGTATCCTGAGTGAATCAATTGGTGAAGGGCGTGAACGGCACATTGTCTTAAAGCCTGCAGAGTAGGTATAGTCTCTTGATTAATACTCTCCAAGTATAGAAAGAATATTTTTTGCGAGATCAGTAAATTCTACTTTTGATTTTTCATAATTTTCTGAGGAGCCTGGTGGTAATTTAACAATATCCTGTATGGGAATATTAAATATAGCAGTAAGTTTTTCTTGCCCTATAGGAGGCAACTGCCCGTAATCTTGAATATTTTGTAGTGGCTGCTCGTAACTTTTTGCTACTAGTCCATTTCGAGAATGTCTTTCGGAGAGGTGAGTTTTTACGCGATCCGGCAATAAATCGATAAACTTCGCTTGCTTTTTTATTGGTCTATCAGCATAGACATTATAACTATTTACAATATATCCGATAAAGAGACCTTCTCCATCTAAGATAAACTTAGATTCAATATCTCCAGCAAGTGCCTTGGCGGTAACTTTCCATTGCTCCTTCCACTCAGCGAATATGGAGCCAAGATTCTGTATACCCTGCACACTAAAAGCATCAGGCATCAGAGGAACAACAAAACAATCTGCTCCTAGCAAAATAACTCTATTTAACAGTCCAAAAGTTGGCGAAGTATCGATGATAAAGATATCAATCTCGTCCGATAGACCGAGTTGGCGTAAATAACGATCTACAGCACTTGTCGTAAAGTACCCGATTCTCTGTCCGCTTGCTGCTTGGCCAATTGCAGCAGTAAGAAGGTTTTCAAACTGCACAATATCCGGCTGGAATCACGCAACTTGAAACTGGCGAGTGAA
>CAYTIU010000003.1:27838-38811 GCA_964438085.1 uncultured Candidatus Saccharibacteria bacterium
TCCCAGGAATAATACCAATATTTGGATAACGGTTTGTTGGTGTTGGTTTTATAGAGGTATCAATATCAGCACCACCCTCAATTACACCGCGAACGATGTCATACACATCTTTTTTTTGAGTGCTGAATAAATTATCTTCAAACCAGCCTTCACCGAGCGTTAAGCGTGTTAGGTTACATTGCGGATCAAGATCAACCAAAACTACTTTATAACCTTGCTCGGAAATTTTGACCGCTGTATTAAAGGCTAGTGTGGTTTTGCCAACACCACCCTTATTATTAGTGAACACTAATTGTTTTGCTCGAGGGAACCGCATGTATATGTGTATTGTATCACTTATTCTTCTCGTAGGGCGGTTTTATATAAATCGAGTGTTTGTTCTGCCATGCGCCGCCACGAATATTTACTTGCTTGTTTTTTACCAGCTTGCACCAGTGTTTTTTGGCGTTCAGTGTTAGTAAGTACTTTATTGATCTTTTTAACCATATCTTCTTCGTTGTATGGGTCAAAGTATTCGGCTGCATCGCCATACACCTCGGGTAGGCAGGTTGCATTACTACTAACAACTGGTGCGCCGTGTACCATAGCTTCGAGTCCTGGTAGCCCAAACCCTTCGCTGAGGCTTGGGAATACATAGGCAGCACAGTTTTCGTAGAGCCAGCGTAACTGAGCTTCGCTGACAAAGTCGGTAAATATAATATTTTGTATGTTTGAGCGTCTTATGCGCCGCTCATAGCGACGATATAAAGAGTCTTTCTTACCGGCCAGTACAAGACATAGCTCAGGGTGCTTTTCAGAGAGCGTAATAAAGGCGTTAATAAGCCGGTCGAGGTTTTTGTGTGGTGTAGGGCGCCCAACATACATAATAAACTCTCTGTCTTCAAGATCTGGTAGGGATTTTGGAGTCACCTGAATGGCATCGGCAGCCTCGTAGGTAACAGTAATTTCTCGACTGTTTTTATGAGCAAACTTAGCCACATCATCTTTAACGTACTCTGTGGGTGTTATAACTGCCGAAGATTTTTTTGCCGCGATTTTAATAACCCATTTATACACCTGTTGTTTAATAAAAAAGACCACTTTATTTTTACTTGGATTAGAAAAGCGCACCGTAGTTAGGTCATGAATAGTAGTGATAGTTTTTCCTAAATATAAGATTGGCTGCTGTGTCATACCAAAGTGCACTACGTGTGGACGCAGGCGATAAAGCTGCCATAAAAAGCCTATTTGTTCGCCAAAGCCAAACTCCTTGTATTTGCAAGCGACTTTTGTGAAGCGCTTACTTTTTGGTGTCCAGACCTCCATATCCTCTGGCTTTAGGAGTACTGTATAACGGTGCGATTTATTAGTATCTACTTTTTGTAGATAGTGCAAGAGACGCTCAACATAGCGCCCAGTGCTGGTGCGAAGTTCACGCGCATCAATAACAATTCGTTTCATACAGATTTTCCTCTCAGTCTCCACCAGTGTGATCGCAGAACACGGAGCTTAGTGGCGTTTGGCGGAAGATCGTGTGTGAGTATTGACCATATATAGGTATCTGATGCGGTTTTCATGGTTTGGATTTTCCTTCTCTGACTAAAAGTATACGGGAGGTTTTTCAAAAAGACCACCTGCCCCTTAAGTGCTGGCCACCCGCGACCATCAAAGAGTGCGCGGAACATCATTAGCCAATAGGCAAAGAATAGGCGAGGAAACATACGGGGCACAAAACGCCAGGGCGTATTCTTCCAAAATAGCATCGGCAAGTTTTTCATAGTTTGATAGGTAGTAAAACCTTTCATTTTACTGCTTGTGGCACCAATCTGGTGGTAAGCGATAGCTTTTGGTGCATAGCATACTTTCCAGTCAGCCAGTTGGGCCCGGAAGCTAATATCAACATCTTCGTAATAAGCAAAGAATTTTTCATCAAACAAACCAATTTGCTTAAGCATGTCTGCACGGTATAAACTGGCTCCGCCACTGGCACCAAACACCTCTGTAGCTGTATCATACTGCGCTCCAACGGGTTCTCCACGCCCTCGGGGGTATGGCAAGCCCCATATAGTGTACATATCGCCAGTACTATCTAGGTGGATCTTCTGGCTATCCATAAGCTTGCAGGTAGCAATTCCAGCCTCTTGATTATCGGTGAGTACTTGCAGTAGGTGTTTTAGCCAATCTGTATGTGCCACAGCATCGTTATTAAACAGCGCAACATACGTGTAGTCGCTATCTAGTGCGTACTGAATGCCTACATTTACGCCACCAGCGAACCCCAAATTCTTTTTTTGAGGCAGCACGGTAACTTGTGGATAGTCTTTTGCAAGTAGCGCAGCTGAGCCATCGGTTGATCCATTTTCAACCACCACAATATCTGCAGGAGCAGACTGTCGTAAAAGTGAGTCTAGGCAGGCGGGAAGTTCTTCTCTGCCGTTCCAGTTTGGTATGACAACACAGGTTTTGTTCATAGACACTCTTTCTTAAAGGCGTGGGGCGATAGTGGGGCGATAGTGGGGCGATAGTGGGGCGATATATCCATATAGGTTATATATTTTCATTGATGATATATCTCCTTGCTCTGTTCTCTCCGCTAGGCTTTAGAGCACCGTTTTTTACAAGCTGCCTTAACTCTTTGTTGGCTTTTTTGTCATCACGAATATTAATCATGCTATTAATACTTCGGTATTCGGCATTTGCTATGCCTTCAGAGTTATTTTTAGCGTACACAAGTGCATTCAGTTGTCTTTCATTAAAGTTTTTATTGTCGAATTTTTTTAACCACTCTCGATCAGTGGAAGATATAAAGGCTGATATATGCAACGTAATTACAAAAGAGTGCCCCACGTTATTAAAGCTTGGTGGCTTTAGTCCAGCGTCTCTTAACGCAGCTTTAATAGTTCTTATGCCACGTGCTTTTTGGTCTGTTATTTCGTAGACTTTCAAAAACCCCATAACGAGAGGATTCCTGGCAGTCGAGGGGGCTGTATCAAGTTCTTCAATAGGCACTAAACTTGTGCCTGGGTTAATAATTTCTATGCGATCAGAATATATATCAACTTGAATACTCGATGAATAGGTGGCGTAGTCACGGTGAGCAATAGCGTTTGCTAGCGATTCACGTAAAGCAATATTCGGAACTACCAAATAGTCTTGTCGTTTGCCATCGGCACCAACAACACCACGAATAGGTAAAATAGACTTTAAATAAGAATAAGCTTGCTCGAATTGATTTTTAACATTTCCTGAAAACTCTCTACTGTCTATATACGTTTCTTCAAAGTTAGTTTCATTAACTTTTGTTATGCCAGGGTATCGTGTAATTACCACCCGCAGTGTTGGGGCGATAATTTCCTGGGGAGACTCTTCGCTACCAAATGCGAGTATGCCAAAGAGTGTAGGATCACCAGATTTATGTAGAGCCCGCTGTTTTTTAAGTACCTCTTCTTGTGTAAAGTTTTGATAGACGTTGTTTTTCTTTTCGTTCAGCCGGTCTACAAAATCATCAACAAGACTTAGTTCAAAGATCTCTTTATAAGACTCATCAGAATATACAATACTCTCAGCACCTCCGCGGGCGGCAATTGTCAGTCTTTGGATCCACTCATGATTTGCTTGTACGGATGATGATCCAACCCGAACAAACGTACCTTTATCAACCCCCTTTTTCTTAATGTATACGGGTCGCAGAGGACCTGGCGAGGGCGGTATATATACAACAAGGACATCGTTACTATATTCAATGTCAGGAGTAATTTCAGCACTGAATCCGCCACGGCAGAGCGAAAGGATATCTTGCTGTAATTTATCTATATCGTCTCGGGATAATTTTAAACGTTCTCCGTTTGAAGCAACACCAAATATAATTCTCCCGCCATTTGTGTTTGCATAGGCTGAAATAGTTTTATCGATATCTGCCGGTAGTCTTCCTTGGGAGCCTGACTTAAATTCAGTATCTGGAGATTCGGCGATTTGTTCTATAAATAATGGTAAAGAGGTTTGTGTAGTCATAGTTTAAATTATAGCGAACGTGTCGACGTATGGGCCATATTACACTATAATAACCTAAAGCTAATGAAACAGTATATTTCTAAACAGAACAGAGCTTTATTAAGCGAGCTCGTACGCACGGATTTTAAACTTCGGTATCAAGATTCAGTTTTGGGTTATATATGGTCGTTGTTACGACCGTTACTAATGTTCCTAATTTTATATATAGTATTTGTAAAATTCTTGCGCATAGGTGGTGCTGTGCCACATTTTCCAATTTACTTACTATTTGGTATTGTACTCTGGCAATTTTTTTCCGACATGACTAACCAAAGTCTTACTTCTATTGTTGGGCGTGGCGATTTAATCCGGAAGATTCGTATTCCACGGTGGATGATCGTATTTTCTACAAGTATTTCAGCGATTATTAACCTTTTCTTAAATCTACTCGTTGTGGGGGTGTTTTTGGTATTAAATCAAGTACACTTAACAGCAGGTATTTTATTACTACCACTGGTACTTATTGAAATTTATGTATTTGCGTTAGGGTTATCACTTTTTCTTTCTGCAGCATATGTGAAATATCGGGATGTAAGCTATATATGGGAAGTAATTATACAAGCGGGATTTTACCTTACGCCAATCTTGTATCCATTAACTATGATCACGAGTGAGACTTTTCAGAAAATACTACTCATGAACCCTATGGCGCAAGCAATCCAGGATGCCCGATTCCTGACGGTTACACAAGACAGCCAAGTGGTTACTATCTACAGGGTGTTTGACGGCGGATGGTATATGTTTATTCCATTTGTTATTGTACTAGTTACGTTGATTGTTGGCTTATTATATTTCAAAAAAGAAGCTAAATATTTTGCGGAGAATATATAAATGGCAGATGATATAGCAATTAAAGTAGATAACGTTTCCAAGACGTTTATTTTGCCACACCAAAAAAATACCTCTATAAAAAGCGCTTTTCTAAATTTTTATAAGCGTAAAAAAGGTTATGAAAAACAACAAGTTCTAGACGATATATCGTTCGAAATAAAAAAGGGTGAATTCTTTGGTATCGTGGGTCGAAACGGTAGTGGTAAAAGTACTCTTCTAAAGTTAATCTCCCAAATATACACATCTGATAGTGGTGACATAACAATTAACGGTAAGTTAACGCCATTCATTGAGCTGGGCGTCGGATTTAATCCGGAGTTATCTGGGCGTGAAAATGTCTTTTTAAATGGTGCACTCCTTGGCTTTAACCGTAAAGAAATGGAAGCAATGTACGATGAAATTGTAGCATTTGCAGAGCTTGAACGCTTTATGGATCAAAAACTGAAGAATTATTCTTCGGGTATGCAGGTTCGCCTTGCTTTCTCTATTGCTATACGTGTTGAAACAGACATTCTTGTATTAGATGAAGTATTGGCGGTTGGTGACGAGGCATTTCAGCGAAAATGTGAGGAGTTTTTCCAAAAAATAAAAGAAGACAAGACAAAGACAGTTGTTTTAGTAACGCATAGTATGGAATCTGTTAGAGAGCACTGCAGCAGAGCGGTATTACTAAGTGATGGCGTTATAGAAATAAACAGCAAAAACGTGGATACTGTAGCAGATGCCTATAGCCGACTGTTTATAGAGAAGACAGACATATCGCGTAACCAAGAAGAACGTTTTGGTAGTGGTGAAATAACCATTGAAAACCTTAAGCAGAGAGTTACCAGTAGAGAGATTATTATAGATTTTGATGCAATTAATAACACAGATAAAACATACGGAAAGGTATTTGTTGGTATAAATATAAGGCATGAAGGCAAGTTAGTTACAGGCAACAATATGAGATATATTGATGGCTATCGTGAAGGGTTTGATATATACGGTAAAGATAGAAAACACATAACTTTAAAACTTAACAATATATTGTCAAAGAATGACTACACAACTGACATAAGTCTTAGAGCTAACAGTGGTAAGCTAAACTTTGACACCATAAATAGTGCTACAGAGATCAGAGTACCCAATACAGGGGGCTCACAGTTTTATAAAATACAAATACCGACCTCTGTTGCTGTTGAGGGTATAGATTCATGATAATTTATGTTCCGCTTATAAGGAGGCAAAAAGTAGCAAAAATAATAAGCGAACACAAACGATGCCATGGCCGTGATCCAGACTTAAAGAATCCGAGTACATTCAACGAAAAGATACAATGGCTTAAACTTAACTACAAGAATACGCGTATCACTAAAAGCGCTGATAAGGCTACAGCAAGAAATATAGTTGCCGAACAAATCGGCAAGAAATATCTAATCCCAATATTGGGTATTTATGATAATACACAAGAAATTGACTGGGAGAGATTACCTAAAGAATTTGTTTTAAAGGTAAGTGATGGCTACGGTCAAAATATAATTTGCATAGACAAGGATAGATTTGATATAGAGGAAGCCATCAAAAAACTAGATAGCTGGCTCAAGCCAACAGCTAGAAATTACTGGAGAAACTATGAATGGCAGTACAAGCACAATAAACCACGTATTTTAATAGAAGAATACATTGGTGATAAAAATAACCAGATACATGAGTACAAGTTTATGTATCTCGGTGGCAAGCTAGCATTTGTAGTAGTAGAAGAACGATCAAGGGAGAATGCTAAAATATTTCACCAGACAATCTTTGATGGTAACTGGGAAAAACTGCCAATTACGAGAGTAGGGCATGAGCCATCAGGTAGACATATTCCACAGCCAAAAACATTCTCTGAGATGCTAAAAATATCTCGTAAGCTAGCTCAAGATTTTCCAATTTGCCGAGTCGACCTTTATGAAGTAGGCGATGAAATAAAATTTGGCGAACTAACCTTTACTCCGGCTAATGGATGGGCAAGGTACTCGCCAGCCAGCTGGGACTTGAAATTAGGTAAAATGATAGCCCTTCCGAGACGGAATAACTACACCTTTTTGGAATGGAGGCCGATTGAGGTTTATCCAAGAACTTGGCTGAAGAAAGGACTACAAATTAATAGAGAGTTAACTAACGTGAAACTATTTATAAAAAGAGCAGTAAAGGCCATATTACCTTATGGCTTAGTCAGAGCTATAAAAAGCCATCGCTTACTACAGGCTCAAAGTGCCGAAACGGTTCGACTTCTTGATAGGGATATAAATCGTGATTACATATGGGACATCGCCAATAAGAATGGCTTCGGTATTCGCTTTGGTCAGAGCGGTGAAGACGCCATATTACAGCGCATCTTTAAGAGAAAAAGAGGAGGGTTTTATATAGATGTAGGGTGTTTTCATCCTACAAGATATTCAAACACATATGTATTACATGAACTTTTGGGCTGGAGAGGGATTAATATCGACGCAAGCAGTAAGGCTATAGAGTTTTTTAAAGAAGCTAGGCCAAATGATATAAATATACATACAGCGATTGGTAAAAAGCGTGGCAAACAAAAGCTACACCTATACTCTGATCCGGCTGTTAGTACTCTTTCGCAAGACAATATGAAGAAAACAGCAAGTAAAGGATTAGCCCACATAGTTGGGGAAGAAATGGTAAAAGTTGCTCCATTAAGCGATATTTTAGACGCACATCTGCCGAAAAATAAACATATAGACATACTGGATATTGATATTGAGGGGTATGATATACAGGCTTTGGAAACAAATAACTGGGAAAAATACAGACCAAGCGTGATTCTTATAGAAGACTTTTCTATAAGAAACAAGGGTGTAATAGATAGTGCAGAATATAAGTTTATGAAGGATTTGGGTTATAAGTTTTTCTCTCACGCATACGATACGTCTATTTATGTAGATAGTAAGCGAGGCCTCAGTATATGAAAACCTTAAGCCCGTCTGTATCTATCATTATCCCCGTCTATAATTCGGAGAAGTATCTAACCAAATGCCTAGATAGTGTAGTGAACCAAACACTAAAAGATATAGAAGTATTCTGCATAGATGATGGCTCAACAGATAATTCTTGGGAAATAATCCAAGGGTATGCCAAGCATGACAAACGTATAGTGGCTATTCAGCAGAAGAACAAAGGTGCAGCTGTCGCGAGAAACAAGGGCCTTGAGCGTGCAAACGGAGAATATATTGGTTTTGTCGACTCTGATGACTATGTAAGCAAAGACTATTTTGAAAAACTTTATAAAACAGCAAAAAGTAAAACAGCAGATATATCAGTAGCATACGTTAAGGCTGATATTGATAACGTTGGTAATAGCCAATATATTCAATGGATAAAGAACGATGTGCAGGCCTATGAGGATATGTATAATAAAGAAAGAAAAGAAGCGGTTAAGGAAAATAAACTCAACTTACATAGCGTTATCTGGCTTGCGATATATAAGAAAAAGTTACTACAAAAGTACAGTATAAAATTTTACCCAGAACTGCGTACCGGTCAGGATAATGTGTTCCTTGCTGAAGTTTCGTACTATGCAAACAGGGTTGTTTACACAACTAAGCCAACATATTATCACAGGGTTGTTAGGGGAGGTTCGTTAATGTCTGAGTATAACTTTACTGACAATGGCCTACTTTCCAGAACTTCTGTTTTGTGGCGGGTAGTAGATTTTTTAAACTCAAAGCCAGATTATAATTCAGAAGTGTACAGGAAAAGGGTAGCCAGTAACCTAAATTTTTTACAGGGTAGACTAAATCATGCAAAAAGCAGAAAAACTATATTTATTATTACTAATAAGCTTACGACTCTATGGAAAAATATTAAGTATAAAGAAGATATACAAAAAGACATAGACCAGATCTTTGCTCAGTCACTAACCTCACGCTATAAGATGTTCATGTATATTTATAAACTTTCGCATCCACATTCTAGAGTTAGAAAAATAAAGCAACAAACGAAAAGAGTTATAAAGCCTATCTTGCCTTATGGTGTGGTTATTGTACGCCGAAAACTTAAATCAAAGCACGAGAATAAAGGTGAGTAATCCAAAAATATCTATCATTATTCCAATCTATAACGCAGAAGAAACTGCCCAAGACTCAATTTATTCTGCCATAGGTCAAACTTTACGAGACATTGAGATTATATGCATTGACAACAACTCTACAGATAACAGCGTAGAGTTAGTTAAGAAAATACAAAAAACAGATTCTCGGGTAAAGCTATTTTTTGAAAAAAAGCAGGGCGCTGGCCCTGCTCGTAACAAAGGATTGCAAGAAGCAACTGGTGAATATATTTTTTTCTTAGATCCAGACGACCTAGTTTACTCTAAAAGTACTCTAGAAAAATTATATGACTTAGCTCAAATAAATAAAATGAAAATCGTTGGTGGAAGTGTTCTTATTTTTGATAAAAATACTCAGCAAGAACAAGTCGGTGAGGAAAAATATTACTTCAAGAAAAACGAAATTAAACAGTATGAAGAGTATCAATTTGACTGGGGTTACTGGCGCTTTATATATGATAGACAGTTTTTGCAGGATAATAATATAAAATTTCCGCCATACCTGAGAGGTCAAGATACAGTATTTTTTGTAAAAGCTATGATAAAAGCAAAAAGATTTTATTCTATAAAAGACCGTGTTTATCAGTATAACTACAGCTATTCGAGCAAAAAATACTCACCAAAAATATACGAAGATTATGAAAAATCTAATCTAGAAGTGATCAAAATTGCCAGAAAGAATGGCTTGAAAGAACTTGAGAAGAGTGCTCAGAATCATCGGATACCACTTGTTTCTATCATAGTTCCCGTATTTAATACCAATGAAAAAGATTTGACCAGATGTTTTGAAAGTATAAGAGCTCAGACCTACGAGAATATAGAGGTTATTGTTATTGATGACGGTAGTAGCCAAGATACAGCCGAATTTATAGACAGATTTGCGCAGCATACTATGCAATGGTGTGTTATACATCAAAAGAATATGGGGTTATCTGCGGCAAGAAATAGGGGGTATGAAATCGCCAAAGGAGAGTACATACAGTTTTTAGACTCAGATGACTATTTTGATGATGGGTTAATTTCTTCGGCTGTATCTCTAGCAAAAAAGACCGATGCTGAAATTGTGGTTGAGAACTACACAATCTATAATACCGACCATAACAGTCAAGTAAAGGCTATTAATCCGAACGTATTTCCCAAGAATAATACGTTTAAGCTGTTAGATTTTGATGTAAATAAGATTGGGACAGTACCATATAATGTATGGTCCAAGCTTTTCAAAAAAGATTTCCTTGACAGTAATCATATAATTCATGACGAGAAGTTGTTTAGGGCTGAAGATGTGCTATTTTCGTATACTGCACTAATTATGGCAAAGAAGATATCATTATTGCCAGAGTCATATATAAAATATGTCGAGGATACGCCGAACAGTAACTCCACAACGAACGATAAGTACCCCACGGCATCGGTAGACGCATGGAGAAAGCTATATGACCTATTGAATAAACTTGGTCTATATGAGGTTTACAAAAAAGATTTTGAACATGCTATGGTGGGGAGTATATATTGGCATCTTGAAAGACTTTACACCGTCGAGGGTATAAAAGCTTTGGGTATATCAACTCAAAGGCTTATAGATGACATAGGCGTCTCCGTGAAAAACGAATACGCATTATTATTGTCATTAGCGCCAGTAAACCCTGAATACTTGTACATGTTAAAGCAAAAAGACAAACAAATTTATAAGTTGCGCTCACAACTCAATATCGCAAATACTGAGCTTGCTAGCTATCTTGGGGTGAGGCGCTCAATTAAATTAGTGCTTGGCAATATAAAGCGTCGAGTTACTGAGCTATTAGTACGGTAAAAGGTTTACGTCTGCAATTTTACCGGTATGCTTCACATTACCTGTTTGGGCATTACCCCAATAGGTCTCGTATACTCCTGAATCTGTCGCTGTAAAAACCTGACTGAGCCCACTACCATTAACATTGGCGTAAACAGACTTCGCACTACCAACAGCTGCAATTTTACCGGTATGCTTCACATTACCTGTTTGGGCATTACCCCAATAGGT
>CAYTIU010000003.1:38911-42189 GCA_964438085.1 uncultured Candidatus Saccharibacteria bacterium
ATTAACATTGGCGTAAACAGACTTCGCACTACCAACAGCTGCAATTTTACCGGTACTTTTAGCTGCATTGATATCATTCTTCCAATAGGTCTCATATACACCATCTTTAGCTGCAGTAAACACTTGAAATAGCCCAGAAGCAGTATTGTAATTGGTATATATTCCAGTTGTAGAATACACATTATTAATTTTAATTGTGATTTTTTTATTTTGAGTTAAATTTTTCCCCCAATATGTTACGAATACACCTACTGTATTCGAGTGAAATACATAATTTGTGCCATTTATGAAAATAGCCGACTGATCGGTATTTACGACAGTACTTTGTGTACTCCCAAACCGTTGCTCAAAAAAGGTCACAAAGTTATAACTGCCACTATAATATAGGCCTGTAGTTCCGTAAGGTGCTCTATTATAAAGACCCTGAGGATTATTGTATGCATGAGGTGTGTAACAATAGAGCGAGGATGTTGCAGCATTCTGGATATAAATCGTTGTATAGTGAGTCCCATTAGTGTCGTAGAATCTGACATTTTGTCCAGGATATAGGTTAGGTTTATATAAGTTTTTTTCTGTACCGCATGTCCAGGAAGAGCTCGGGCTCCACCAGTTCATATTGCCACGTGCGCGCTCATAATGATAGCGCAAAACCCAAGTACCATTATCTATTTGCCAAAAGAAATTGGAACTGCTATTACAGTTTCCACTTGTTGGACAAGAATAGCCCATTGCTTGTGAGTATTGCCGATCCGTCGGATTAGTAGCGGTTATCAAGGTTTGTTCTTTTTGTAGTGTTGCAATAATAACTTTAGGGTTAATACCGTATACCTGGGCAGCATAGTAGATTATGTGTGAAGCAGGGATTGTTT
Organism: uncultured Candidatus Saccharibacteria bacterium; assembly: GCA_964438085.1. Taxonomy (GTDB): domain Bacteria; phylum Patescibacteriota; class Saccharimonadia; order Saccharimonadales; family UBA4665; genus CALBGR01. The sequence continues at coordinate 39,781 of CAYTIU010000003.1, forward strand.
GATCGCATGGTGCACCCAAGGATAGATATATTTGTTTTGCTTGCTGGCCAGCTGTATCACAATTCAGGGGAAAAGATTTGTTTGCTATCTGTCCTTTTCGATCACTAAGGAAGGTTTGTATTTGCCCAGCATTCATAGACCTAGTATCTAAGAATACCTGATTATCTATAAGTCTTCCTGCTTCGTAAGCTGCAGAGGTTATTTGTGTAAAAATAACCTGAATACTCAATAAGGTTACAGCTACAATACACAGATTAATGAATTTTCTGTTAACTATGTATTGTGTTATTTTCATAATTATATTTTTACTTAAAAATAATTGGTATCTCCACGCTGCTATATTCTGATCCATCTGATCTGGTTGCGAAAATATCTATCCTGCCATTTTTTGCAGAAGTATCAAAGTCTATTTCTCCAGAGAATCTTCCATTGATAACGCGGAGTTCACCAATACTTATCATGCCACTAATATCGTCGAGCACCCTATATGTAACCCGTTGCAGTGCAGATGAGCCAGCAATGACTTGGCCAGACTTGATAAGCGAACCTGAACTAGGTGTATACACAGTAATTTCACCTGTTGCTGATGAAATAGATTGATTTTGATTAACACTATTAGGGATATTTCCGTTTGTATCTTTGATTATACTCGAGCCTCTATTCTCATTAAGAGTATTGCCGGGCTGTCTTTCCCCACCTTCTTTATAGTTCTCTTGCGCAGACGGTGCTTTACTAGTAGTTTTAGCTTCTTTATCTTCTTTTGATAAATTGTGGTCGGTTTTTTTTGTAAACACTCCTACTACGCCAGCCTTGTCAAGAATAAAAATGCAAAATAGTATTGTACATATTATGCTAACAATAAGTAGTGGGATTTTTCGTTTGCTTTTGCTTAATTTACGATTGTATCTTTTCATGATTTTTATCTTTAGGCTGTCTTTTAATCTTACTACCTAACACCAACACCTGTCAATGTGAGTAGTGAGTTAATAAAGCTTCAAAGATTATACATCTAGTAAAAAGCTATCAATAATAAACGTATGACTGAGTTAAAGTAACCACAGACCTAGGATAATCGATAATTATGGTATAGAATAGTCTTTAATGAAAAACCCCTTAGTATCAATTATTATTCCTTGCTACAATTATGAAAAATATGTAAAAGAAGCTATTGAAAGCGCTATAAACCAGACATATAAGAACACAGAGATAATCGTTATAAATGATGGATCTACAGATGGTAGCGATAATGTTATAAACGAACTAAAAAAACTATACGGGTTTAGATACTATTCACAGAAAAATGCAGGTATTGTAGGGACACGTAATAGGGCAATAGAACTTGCAGAGGGTGATTTCATCATTCAGCTTGACGCAGATGATGCTTTACCGAAAGATTATACAGAAGTTTTAACAGGTTATGCGAAAAAAAATAGAGCAGACATATACTATACTCCAGCGAAAGACTTAGATACTGGCGAAATAGTTATTAATCCACCGGAGTTTGATATTGAAATACTCAAACACCACAATTATATGCATGGATCAAGTATGGTAAGAGCAGAGCTTATACAAAAGTATAACTATGATAAAAAACTAAATGATAAAGGCTTAGAAGACTGGGATATATATTTATCAATGTGTTTAGATGGTGCCAAAGGTGTTTTAGTAAAAGAGGTGGCGATTTTATACAGAAAGCATCAAGATAGAAAAAGCAGATCTGACGAGCTCAATAACAGTGATAAAGAGTTAGCCGCTATAAGATATATTCTTACTAAGCAAATTACAAACCATGCTGAAAAGATGAGCTATATGATGCCATACTTACATTTTGTAGACAGGTTATTAATTTTTAGTCGCGAAAATAACCAACTAAAAAACCAAATCAGAGACCAAAAAGAAGTGATATCACAATTACAAAAAAAGATAGATATTATTAAAAAACTCCCTCCAGTTAAAGGTTATCTAGCGGTGAAAAAAATATTTAAATAATCTTTGCTATAGAAAAGGAAATCTTCTACACTAGTAGAGTTAAGTGCGATAGGGGTCATTGAAGTGATTGCAAAAAAAATAGTAAAAAAGGTAGTAAACTCTACTTTGCACCAAACAAAAAAAACGATTTCCAAGAGCCCTCGTATAAAGGGCTATGTAAAACGGGCACTTTCGGCGCATGTACAAATTAGAGGAGGATTCGCAGCTGATACTAGGTACTTAAATTGGGTTATGTATAATTATCCTGACGGTATAGAAATGCTTAAACAGAAAAGTATAAGTAAAAAGTTTATTTATAGGCCTTTAGTCTCGATAATAACACCGACATATAATACGAATCATGGCTTTTTGCGGGAGTGTATTGAGTCAGTGCAGGCGCAAACATATGATAATTGGGAGTTGTGTATTATTGACGATGCG
>CAYTIU010000004.1:0-13415 GCA_964438085.1 uncultured Candidatus Saccharibacteria bacterium
GTTATCGCTCCCTCTTCAAGTAAGCGAAATGGCCAGAAGCGACAGTATGAACGGGCTCAAGAAAGACTTGAGGCTTTGGGTTATAAAGTAACTTTTGGTAATTCAATCAGCAAGATACTTCACCAAGGAACTGCAAGAGCTGAAGACAGAGCGAGTGACCTCAACCAAGCATACGCAGATAAAAGTGTGAAAGCAGTTATCGCTATGCATGGCGGCTGGGCAGCAAATGAAATCCTGCCCTTTATAGATTGGAAAACTGTCACCGCAAACCCGAAGCCACTTATTGGGTTTTCTGACATTACTATTCTTCTCAACGCAATCTATGCAAAGACAGGGGTTGTAACTTACCTCGGTCCTAATTTTGCGAGTGTTGGCTATATGAGGTCATGGCAATACACAATTGAGAGCCTGAGTGCTGCCCTGCGATGCGAAACCCAAGAACTCAAAGCTAGTAGGCTGTGGGGTGTTGGGAAAGAGAAAAAAGGACGTAGAACTAAGCCTTGGAAAGTTCTGCAAGCAGGCGCGGCACAAGCAACTCTCCTCGGCGGGAATGCTGGAACACTATATTTACTTCAAGGTACCGAGTACCTGCCTTCATTCGATAAAAACTTCATACTAGCCTTTGAAGATGATGAGCAATCAGGCAAATACACCGCTCGTGAGTTCTCTCGTAGACTTGAATCGTTATTACAAATTCCTAATGTACGAGACAACATACAGGGCATACTCATTGGTCGTTTTCAGCCAAGCAGTAAATTTACCGACAGTGAACTTGAGAGCATAATTGCCAGCAAGAGATTAAAAAATATACCTGTTATTTCTGGTATCGATTTTGGTCATACGCTTCCAATGCTAACTCTCCCTATTGGGGGCACAGTAAATATCAATGCAAAGGTTAATGGATCGCTTTCCATCATCACTACATCGCAGCAACTATAATACAACCATTTGCTAAGACTTTAGTCCTGATAAGTTTCGCTGTGACTCTCTAAAATTCGCAATTAACGAAAGTCTCCTCTGCCTCCTTGGGAAATTCTGGTAAAATCAAACTATGAAACAATCTGTTATCTATCAAAGGGTTGAGGCAGCAATTATTTTACTAGCTTCGTTGTTTTTCTATATTCATCTGGGCTTTAACCTGCTTTTGTTTGTTTTACTATTGCTAACGATAGACATTTTTATACTGGGTTATGCTACTCGCAATAATAAGCTTGGCGCTCATATATACAATGTTGGGCATAGCTTTATAATCCCGCCACTGCTACTGATTGTAGGAGCTTTGTTATCTAATAATCTTTTGCTGGGAGCAGGTCTGATTTGGGCTGCCCATATCGCGATGGATAGGACGTTTGGCTACGGGCTCAAACTAGAGACAGGGTTTAAGGATACGCACTTAGGCAAAATCGGCAAAAAATAACTTACTATCTTGTTTAAACAAATAAAAATACCCCAGAGTATGGGGTATTTTTACATATGAGATTTAAGTCCCTATATTAGTAGCGTCGACCGCCACCGCGATTGTTGTCGCGATTGCCGCCATCAAATGAACGACGTTCACCACGTGGTTGTTGTGGGCGAGCTTCGTTTACGACTAAGCTACGGCCACCAAAGTCAGTACCATTGAGTTTTTCAATTGCTGCCTTTGCTTCATTATCGTTTTCGAATTCTACAAATCCAAAACCTTTTGATCGGCCAGTTTCTCGGTCGATAATTACTCGTGCCGACGAAACAGTACCTTCAGCTGCAAAAAGCTGCTCCAGGTCTTCATCTGTCGTGGTATACGGTAGTGAACCGATGAATAATTTTGTTGCCATTAATATGTACTCCTTTTGCTCGGAGGTACCTGGCAAACCAGTTAGCTGCTCCTCTATCGAACGATGCTTTTATGTTTAACTTTCCTAGAACCTTCTACTTAGCAGCTAGCTTTTCTAGTAGGTGAACTATAACACATTTTGTCAAAATACCAAAGAATATCTACCAGATGCTTAGCAAATGCGTCACTACAAGCGCTGCAGCAATGACCGCTACGCTTGTCACCTGCACCGCAGGCTCTTTACCGGTTGTCGGTAATTCTCCGCGGCGAATCGCTTTATCTGCCGCCCGATAGCGCAAATAACCCACAACTGCCATGCTACCACCTAAAATAATGGCAAATACAGCAATGAGTTCTTGTGTCGCAGACCCTCGAGAGCTTAACTGGGTAAGGACTACTCCGCCGGCAATAACAGCGAGTGCGGTACGCACCCACGCTAAAAGCGTCCGTTCATTGGCCAACAAAAATCGTACGTCTGGATCTAGCATTTCTAGATCATCTTGCTTTTTAGATATCATTCTTACCTTATATTATAGCAGATTGTGCTTATGTATGCAACACTAAAGCTTGGCTAGGCTTCCTCTACCCCTGTACTATACGCAAGTCGTACTTCTTTTGTTACATTCTGCTTTAGTTCTTCATCATAAACTTGGCTAGCTCGTATTATCTCGAGAACCTCCTCATCAATATTGCGTGCTTTCTCAGTAAGCTCTTCTATATCAGTACTAGGACCAATATCTGCGCAGCTGCACGCGAGGGCACTTGACCGTGCCGGATACGTATCACCGGTAATCCTTGCAAGCGTCTGGACATCGGCAAAAAACTGTCTTATGGGCTTGCGATCATGATGTAAATCTCGCCCTATACTTCCGCTCAAATACGGATCTATGTAACAGTCTTCGCCAGCAATTCTCTTTTTGTTTGCAATCCTCTTGAACATTAAGGAAACCCCTGATACGACGTCCAAGAAACCACCTATATCAATCTTTTCTGGCAAGCCAATAGCAGCACGAAGCTTTTGGTCAGCAGCATCTTTCTGTGCTTGTAGGGTTACTATATCGTCTTCTGTGGGGATCTCAAAAGCAGTGCCGTCTTGGGTAATTAACTTACCGTCTTCAACGGTATTATCCCGCGGATCTTCGGATACTTCTAGCATAAACATTGCTCGGTCGTAATCTAACGTCTCTTTATAGTATATTTCTACTGCCGTCTCAACTTCTTCAAAGGGTATATACGCCTCGTGGCTTTGCTCTGGGGATCTCATACTATTGAATTATTATGCTAAATACTTGCGATTGCAAGCATAACCAAGGTCAAATATATGCACACTGAGCAGGGCCATGCTATATAGTGTTATATGATTATGAAATTACTACGTAAGCTATTCTTCTTGCAGACCGTTTACTCTAAACAAACGCCAGATCAAATAATAAAACTGATCTGTATTCTGTTTATTATTTGGCCTTTTCTGTTTCTTTATACACAAACATATATGCCGAGCTACATGCCTTTGACTATAATTTTCTCTTGTGTGATAACTTCGTATATTCTAATGCGTATCGTTTTACAAATAGTAATCGTCAATCGGTATATCAAAGTATATGGTGATTCTGTACTCTTAACTAGAGTGAGGCCACCGCATGAAGTTAATCAAGCGTCTATCAACAACGAACTCAAAAAAATAGATAGCCTTGAACCGATAGCAGCCTATAAAAATGCACGAATGTTTCTGGCGACGTTTAGCTTTTATAAGGCTGAAGGGCGGAACATATTTTCCGAAAAGCACAATTATTATCTTGTTTTAGAGGTGCAACTTAAACGTTATTTGCCACATATTTTATTTGATAGCAAACTAGCTAAAAAGAGTCAATTTAAATCAATCTACCTGCAAGCGCAAAAAATTAGCATACAAGGATCGTTTGACGATGTGTTTACTACATATGTTCCGCAAACATACCACATAGATACCCTAAGCTTTATCACGCCAGAAGTTATGGAAGCGTTACTTGCTGTACGTGCATACGATATTGAAATTATTAATGATAAACTACTGCTTTATGCTCCGTTGCTCGATAAAAAAGAAATGGAAACTTTTGCAACACAAGGTAGAGCTCTCGCTGCTCATATAAATGATAATGTTGATACATATCGCGATGATCGTTTAACGGGCGTGGAGCGCAAGACAATCGTTACCCCATTTGCCCGCACACTACTAAAAAGTCCTTTTATATATCTACTATTTACAGGTTTATTTGGCAGTATGATTGCGCTTATAGTTACCTATTCATTGGTACATATACATAATAATGGACTCTCAATTTTAGTAATGAATTTTTCGTTATATGTATATGCTTTTTTTATAGGTAATAGTGTACTAGCAATAAAAATAATACGAGAAAATAAGCGTGTTATCAAAAATTACCAAAAACGCTATACTACAAAGCCTATTAAGTCATCTGTTGTCTAAATATTCTGAAACTCTTGCATTGGTACACCGGGAGGGATTCGAACCCCCGACCCTCTGTTCCGAAGACAGATGCTCTAATCCACTGAGCTACCGGTGCATACTATATATTTTTAAGTAACAGAGGTCATTATACAGGTATACGGTGTTATTTTGCAACAAAACGCCATAATCTGTGCGTATCTTTGGTAATACCAATACGTTCGGTGGCTTCATATTTTGTCCTCTGCTTGGGCGGCGTAAGCAAAAATCGTGTACCATCTATCTTTTTACCGCCATCTTTGCCGGTAACTCCTAACGCTTGGCACACTTTTGCCGGGCCATTCGTTAGCTCGTAATCTGGTCTGTTATTGCGACGTTTTCGCATTATCTTGATGCCAACATCTGGTTTAATCGCTCGGATCAGCACTGCTTCGCCCCTGCCCTTTGGGCCAGCCACAATGTTCATACACCAATGCATGCCGTAGGTAAAATAAACGTATATATGCCCAGCGGGACCAAACATTACCTCTGTGCGAGGCGTTCTTCCCTTATAGCTATGGCTGGCGGCATCATCTTGGTTATATGCTTCTGTTTCGGTAATGATTCCACCGGTCTTACTGCCGTCTGCCTCAATAGCATACAGCCCGTATCCAATGAGTGTCCGGGCAGCTGTTACTGCATCTTGACGTAAAAAAGTATCTACCATACACATAACTGCTTATAGGGTAACCAAGTATGTGTATGGTACCCCGGGAGGGACTCGAACCCCCAACCTACGGGTTAGAACTCCGTGACTCTATCCAGTTGAGCTACCGGGGCATAGCAGTATGTAACAGCGCTTATTATACCAGAAATGTAGGGTATTTTTACCAGGTCTGTATATCTGTTATACTAGGGTGGTGAAATTTGCGGGTGTGGTATAACGTTTATTATTCCTGCCTTCCAAGCAGGCGACGCGGGTTAGACTCCCGCCACCCGCACCACTACGAAGTAACTATAAAGCCTGCTATTGTTAGTGGCTTTTTTCTTGAGTAGGTCGCTATTTACAGATCGTGATAGACCGTAATATGTGCGCCGATTGAGTTAAGACGCTCGGCAAGATCTTCATATCCACGGTTAATGGTATAGACATTACGTAAGGTGCTCGTACCCTTTGCTGCCAGCATACCAATAAGCAGCAGGCTAGCCGGCCGCAGTGCTGGCGGACAAAATACGTCATTATGCTTAAACGTGGTGGGACCATCAATGTAAATACGATGTGGGTCAACTAGCTCCAAAGACATGCCAATCTTAGTCATTTCTGTGTAGTAAATTGCCCTGTTTTCAAACATCCAGTCATGGATAAGTGTTCTGCCACGCGCAATCCCACAGATAGGTACAAAATAAGGGATATTGTCTGGATTGATACCCGGCCAAAGATTTGGATGCAGCTTCTCTACTGGCGCTTTGAGCGAACCATCGTGTTTATGTACGGTAATATCTGCAAGCTCAGTTACTCCATTATCTGCAGCATACGGCTTACCTACTTCATACTGTAAACCCATCTTTTTTAGCTTCAATAGCTCAAGCCCAATCCAATGAATCGGTACGCGTTGTATCGTTAACTCTGAGTTCGTAGTAGCAGCAGCCGAAATAAAGAACATGGCTTCAATTGGGTCTTCGGTTGGTGCAAAGGTAATATTTTTCTTAATATGAGGCACGCCTGTAATTGTGAGAACTGGCGAACCAATACCCTCAATCTTAACACCAAGTTTCTGTAAAAATATGCATAGATCCTGCACCATATAGTCAGCGCTTGCCCCTTGGATAACTGTCGTACCCTTGCTCCGAGCAGCAGCCATGAGCGCATTATTGGTAACAGTATTTCCTGCTTCATACAACACAACTCGATCAGCTGGCTTTTTCTGAACATGCACCGCATAGTGTCCAGTTTCAGCAACTACATCTACGCCAAATTGTTCAAGCGCAAAAAGATGCGGCGATACTGTTCTGGTACCCAGCTTGCAGCCGCCGGCATATGGTATATGAAAATCCGTATAGTCATGCATAAGCGGGCCAAGCAGCATCAACACGCTACGCGTTTTGCGAGCTGCATGCGCATTCATTGCATCGAGCTTCAGTTTTACTGGGCGGCGAATTTCGAGATCATTATTTTCAAGCCACTTTACTTTTACGCCAATACTTTCAAGTACCTCTATAATACGGTTGACTTCCTCAATCCGAGGAAACGACTTAAACCGCGTAACACCGTGGTTGAGTAAGCTTGCGCACAATAAAGCTACGGCAGCGTTTTTGCTCCGTTTGAGAGTGATACTTCCATGTAGTTCTTTGCCGCCTTCGATACGTAAGTTGATACTTTTATCGCCAATACTGATGATCTGTTTGTTGAGTGTGTCGCTTACACGTGCAAGCGTTTCGAGGCTCAGGTTTTGCTTGCCTTTTTCAATACGGTTCACTGCAGATTGGCTCGTGCCAAGCCTTTTGGCAAATTCTGCTTGTGTTAAGCCTCTTTCTTGCCTTACTTGAGCTATTAACTGGCCTATTTTTGCATTTGTAGTCGACATAACTATTGGATTATACCATATGTGATATTAAATTGTGTATTTTTGTTTTTGGAACTTATGTATAAGTATAGCTCTGAAATTTAAGAATTGCTATACTGAAATTATGATTTAGCTACCTCGATAGTATTCACACGCTTTTATTAACAGAACTCACAGAGGGAGGTGAGCTATGAATGACACAGATATTGCACAATTAATACAGGCTGAAGAGCAGCGACAACGCGAAGGGCTTGAACTTATCCCTAGTGAAAATTACGTCAGTCGTGATGTTTTAGAAGCACTTGGCAGCGTATTTACCAATAAATATTCTGAAGGGTATCCAGGCAAGCGTTATTACGGAGGCCAAGAAAATACCGATCCGCTTGAGCAGCTAGCGATTGATCGAGCCAAACAGCTCTTTAAGGCAGACCATGCAAACGTACAGCCGCACTCTGGTGCGCCTGCTAACGAAATTGTATATAGCGCATGGCTTGAACCTGGCGATACGGTTCTAGCAATGGATTTGGGTCACGGTGGGCACCTTACACACGGTGCGCCAGTCACACATAGCGCCAAGCTATATAATTTTGTGCGGTATAAAATGAAAGATCCGGAAACTGGTGAAATAGACTATGATGAGCTGCAAGCGTTAGCGCGTACGCACAAGCCTAAGATAATCCTTGCTGGTTTTAGCGCCTACCCGAGGGAGCTTGATTATGCTAAGTTTGCTGAAATCGGTAACGAGGTTGACGCATTACTGATGGCTGATATGGCACACATTGCTGGTTTGATTGTGGGCGGCGTTGCTAAAAACCCATTTGATTATGGATTTCATGTTATCACCACGACCACGCACAAAACGCTTCGTGGTCCACGCGGCGGGCTTATCCTGAGTAAAGGTGTAGTAGGCAACCCGTTAAAGGCGCCGGAAAAAACACTTAAAAATATCCCAACGCTTATTGACCGGGCAGTGTTTCCTGGCAAGCAGGGCGGACCGCATATGCACGTTGTTGCAGCAAAAGCTGTAGCATTCGGCGAGGCATTACAGCCAGAGTTTAAAACATATACTGCACAAATTATTAAAAACGCCCAGATACTAGCAGATGCACTGCAAGCCCGAGGCTTCCAGCTTGTAACAGGTGGTACAAGTAACCACCTCATTTTGGCTGATGTATATAAAAGCTTTGGTATTCATGGCGGAGAAGCTGAAGCGGCGCTTGATGCTATCGGGTTGACACTTAATAAGAACGCGGTTGCTGACGACCCCTTACCACCGTTCCGACCAAGCGGTATTCGCCTTGGAACACCAGCAATTACTACGCGCGGGCTGGTTGAAAAAGATATGAGACAGATTGCCGATTGGATGAAAGCTACTATTGATGCGCGCGATGATGCCGCGAAATTAGCGGCACTTCGTAAAGAAGTAAAACAGTTTGCACTACAATATCCACTGCCAAGCGACATGTAAGTTTATACTTAATTTTAAGTTTAAGAACTCTGTAAGGTCGAGAGATCTAAATCGCTTTCGGTATCGCGATTATCTGAAGCCTGGTGCGGCTCATCTATCATAGGCAATATCTCTGGCTCTTGCGTGAGTGTAATCTCAAATTTAGATCGTACTGCATCGATAATCTTTTGACGGAAAGCAAAGAGCTGCGCGGTAGTTTGGGCATTTTCATTTACCAGTACAAGAGGTTGTGTAGGCCACGTTGCCATGCCTGTTTCTGAGTCATGGAAATCCTTAAATCCGGCTTCTTCGAGCAACCACGCGGCAGATAGCTTCACGCCACCGCCACCTTCGAGCCGCCAAAATGCAACGTTTGGATACGTAGCCTGAATCTGCACAAATGTGCCATCATCTACGATCGGATTTGAGAAAAATGACCCATTATTAGCAACTTTTTGAGGATCAGGTAGCTTACTGGAACGAATTTGTATAACTGCGTCACGAATAATCTGCGGCGTGTATTCGGTTATTCCCTGGCCTTTCAGGTATCGATCAAGCGATTGGTAAAATGGTGGCTCTGGATTCTTCTTCTGTAAATGCAACGTTATCGCAATAATGAAATATCTGCCGTGATCAACGTTTTTAAGGCGGCTGGAACGATATTTGAACTCTAAATCATACTTCGATAAAAAGGTAATTGTTTTTGTTTGGCGGTCATAGACCTGGGCGCTCACAAACACGTTGGCAATTTCTTGGCCATAGGCGCCGACGTTTTGCACAGGGGTGGCGCCAGCAGTTCCCGGGATCAGGCTTAGTGCCTCTATGCCGCTCAAGCCAGCCTCTACGGCTCGCTCTACAACGTTGTCCCAGTTTTCGCCGCTTCCTACGGTAATAAAATAGTTTTCTTCATCGCGCTGCAGTAGATCGAATTGTTTTATCTTGCTTACTAGCAACAAGCCTTCAAAGCCCTCGTCGCGCCAAATAATATTACTGCCATCGCCCATCATAATTGCCGGAAGTTTCTGTTCGTCTGCCCACGAAAGTGCTTCAAGCAACTCCTCTTGGCTGGTTATTTCAGCTACATACCGTGCTGTACCCCCAAGACGCATAGTAGAATACTCTTTCAAAGAAGCGTTTTTGAATTCTTTCATATCTCTATAGTACACGGTTTGGCTTGATCCTACATACCAACGCAGGTAATATGAGTGTATGAGTAACGAGAAGGACTCAAAACCATTTGTGCACCTTGGTGGAACCCTAAAACGCCTCAGGCAAGCACAGAAAGAATCACTTGCTGAAGCAGCAGGTGCTGTTGAGCTGACTGAAGAAGACTTATTGCGTATTGAGCAAGGCTACGAGCGTCCAAGCGAAGAAATTTTAATGCTGCTAATTAAGCATTTTGCTATGCGCGAAGATGATGCAGTAAAACTCTGGGAGCTGGCTGGCTACGATAACGCTGACCATGAAACTGACGAACCAGACACACATGCCGGAAACCCTAAATCGATTGTCATGACTATCGCTATAGATCCGCGCATTATCTACACTGATAGTGTTCAGATACAGGGCAACAAGCACGGTGTGATGTTTACATTTATGCAACCTGGTGGCGGACAAACGCCTGCATTACCCATTTCACGTGTTGGCATGAGCCGAGATCAAGCCCGTAAAATGCTCGAAGTTCTTAAAGATACGTTGGATCACCTTGATAATGCATCTAGCGGCTCAGGTCCAAAGCAACTACCGCCGCCTACAGCGTAGCGCTTAACCGTAGCGCCACCGTACCGACAACCCGTGAAAGCGGTTCCGGTTGCTGCAGGAACTGGTTAAACCATGATGCAAGCTTATATTCGTGCGTACCTTGCTGAGCAAGCTCTTCGATGCTCGGTATCTCGGGCGCCTGCTCCGCTGTTTTATGAGCCATAACCTTTGCTATAAACGTATCTACTATTCGTGCAATTGTTGTTTCATCTGCTTCAATGCCGAGTTCTTTGAAAAGTTTTGCGCAAAGTTGCTGTAGCTCTTCAGTTTTCTCCTGGATTGTTGTCCCGTTTATGTCTATTTCTAGAGTATCATTCTGCAATTCCTGAATTTCCTGGGCGATACTCAACATCTCTACCGTAGTTGCTGCTGGCTGCTCAATATCTGAAAGCTCAGGATTCGGCAGCAAAGACTGCACATAAGCAACCAGGTGATCCATAAATTCTGCCTCTTTTGTAGGATCTTCTTCTGTTTGTAATAATTCTTCTCTAAGCTCAGAAGATTGCTGCTCATCTTCTTGTATATATATGATATTAATCAGTTCCTGCAGGTCGGCTACAGAGGAAATTATCATATCCTCATGACCACCCTCATGATAATCTGTAGTCAAGTCAAGCTCATCTAGCGCCTCTTCATCGAGTATTGTTGCGAGCGTTTCATCTTGCTTTAACACCAGCAATCCATCTTCATGCTGGAGCAATTCTTCATCTACACCAACCTCTTCTGAAACTTCAGTTGTTTCAGAAGAATCGATCTCATACACTGAAACATCTCGCGTCAGCTCTGGTGCGACTGGGCGACTATCTATAGATCCAACCTCCTTATGATCGGCTGGCTTTTCAATGTTCGCCACGCTTAGTTTTTTTTGAGTATGGACAGGCTCTGGCTGTGAAGTTTCTTGGGGTTTCTCTGCCGTGGTATCTACCCTAGAAAGTATATGAACCGTTTCCTCAGGTATCACCGTAGGAACTTCGTTATCTTCTTGTAGCTCCACGTCTTTGATCTGTTGCAGATGACGTTCTGTAGGGTCGTCTACCCTATGATCAGCTAAAACCTCCGTCGGGGATTTTGGTTCTGCAACAACTGCTGGCTTTATTTCATCATTTTCTAGCTCAGCCTGCGGAGTAATCGCCTCTTGAGCCTCTTGCCTGCTGCTTAGGTCATCTTTCTTGCTTATTGCTGTCTCTGGCACTGAAAGGCTACCCTCAAGATCTCGGGCTCCATTATCTTCAGTTTTGCGGGCACTAGCTTCAGAGGCTAGTTTTTTTTTACTCTTTTATTTGATTCTTCTTCAAGTGCAGATCGCTCTACAACCTTTTCGGGGACAGGCGCTTCAGCAGCTTCGGCAACTTTTTTATCGATCGTCTTGTCAACAACACTTTTAATAACGTCTCGCTCAACTCCAGCTTCTTGCATACTTTCTACAGCAGTGCGGATAGATTTACCAAATTCAGGACACTCAGTCAGAGCCTCAGCTACCATATAACGGCGCCCGTGTGCCATAATAACTTCACTTGCACGATCTCCGATGCCTAGTTCCTGGGCTTCGTTATACCCCTCATTAACCTTTAGAGCCTCTTCCCATGCAAGATCGACGTCAAGTATACGTTCCTGTTCAAACTGCGTTTCTGCACTATTTTCTGTAGACATACGTTTTATTATAACCATAATCAAAATAACTGTCTATGTATAGCCGTTGTAATTTTGCAGAATAACAGATATAATGGCTTGGTATTTATATACATGGCGGATGTAGCTCAGTTGGTTAGAGCGCCAGATTGTGGCTCTGGAGGCCGAGGGTTCAATTCCCATCATTCGCCCCATATTTTATAGTTGATAGATTATCTCAAGGGGGTTTACAAAAATAATAATCTATGCTATAATACTAAAGAGTAGTCTCGTATCGGCATCCCGTTTTTGCACAGGGGTGTTTTTTTATTTGGTATAATTTACAGAAAGAGAAGCAAAAAGGAGATTTGATGAAAAAAATTACGCAGTTTGCGCGTGCTTATAAGTTGTTTAGTTTTGCACTATTTGTGAGTATTGTTGCACTTGGTTTGGCACTGAGTGGAGCTCACACAGTAGTCCATTGGTTGTTGTGGGGGCTCAGTATTACTGTACTAGCACCACTGCTGTATGGCATGATCCGAGATGTTCGGGACGGCACATACGGCGTTGACATTTTAGCGGCAACTGCAATCGGTACAGCGATACTGATGGGCGAATACTGGACCGCTGCAGTAATTGTTTTGATGCTTACTGGCGGTGAATCATTGGAGCAATATGCTGGTCACCGAGCTAAAACAGAACTTGAAGCGCTCCTGCACCGCGCTCCGCAAAAAGCTCATATTATAAAGGGTCGCAAAGAGACGACTGTCCGCGCTAGCGCGGTACAAAAAGGCGATAAGCTTATTATCCGCCCTGGTGAACTTGTGCCTGTAGATGCAACTATCATAGATGGCGTGGCAAACTTTGATGAATCAAGTTTAACCGGCGAAAGTCTACCACAAGAAAAAAATATTGGTGATGAGATCTTAAGCGGCACTGTTAATATTGACGGCGCTATCACGGTACGAGCGTTGCGGGCAGCAAAAGATAGCCAGTACGAGCAAACTATTAAACTCGTGAAAAATGCAACGCGAAGCCGGGCACCTTTTGTACGCCTGGCGGATATGTACGCTATACCGTTTACTATTATTGCTTTTTCTATCGGGATTGGCGCGTGGGCGATCAGTGGCGACTCGCTGCGCTTTTTGCAAGTGCTCGTTGTTGCTACGCCTTGCCCACTTATCTTGGCAGCGCCAATTGCTATTATCTCGGGCATGAGCCGGGCAGCAAAACACGGTATCATCATCAAAAATGGCGGCGCGCTTGAAAAGCTAGCGCGAACTAAGGCTATCGCTTTTGACAAAACCGGGACGCTCACATATGGCGAGCTTATTGTTGACAGCGTGCAAACGTTTGGCTCTCGAACAGCCAAAGAAATAGTTGGGCTCGCTGCAGCTTTAGAGCGAAACTCAAATCATGTCGTTGCCCAAGCTATTGTTCGCCACAGTACAGATAAAAAGATTCCTGTTACAAAAACCAAGCGAGTAACTGAATTTGCTGGGCTTGGACTTGAAGCATATGTTAATGGTAAAAAAGTAACGATTGGACGACAAAAACTACTACAAGATAAAGAAGTTGCATTTCCAAACAAGTTCAAAACGCCAGATACTACAGCTGTATATATGGCGATTGATGGCGAATTAGCGGGCTTTATAACATTTACTGATAAGATTCGCTCCGAAAGTAAATCAACAATAACGCGGCTCCGTGAAGCCGGCATCAGGCACATCATTATGATCACTGGCGATAATACAAAAATTGCCCACGGCGTTGCTAAGAAACTTGGCATCACAGAAG
>CAYTIU010000004.1:13425-34081 GCA_964438085.1 uncultured Candidatus Saccharibacteria bacterium
CCTGCAGATAAGCTTCATACACTTGAACAGCTTCACCATACACAAAAACCAACCACATTCGTGGGCGATGGCATTAATGATGCGCCTGTACTCACCGCTGCAGATGTTGGTATCGCACTGGGCGCAAAAGGCGCGGCAGCAGCGGCTGAGTCCGCCGACGTTGTTATTATGCTCGATGATATCGAGCGAGTTGCTTACGGCACAGAAATTGCAAAGCGTACATTTTTCATTGCCAAACAAAGTATATTGGTTGGCATTGGTTTGAGTGTAGTATTGATGTTCATATTTGCTACCGGCGCGTTCAAACCAATCTACGGTGCGCTTGCCCAAGAAGTTATTGATATTATTGTCATTTTTAATGCTCTACGTGCACACGGTAAGTTTTCCAAGCCATTGGCTTCTAGGACTGAAGCCACCGCCCAGCAGGCTGTAAAAGCTTAATTCCTGGCAAGCGCACGCTCAACGTCAGCTCTGCTGACATGTATCTGGCTACCTGGCCGTGCCTGCTGGTTTAATACCTGCGCGGCAACGATATTCTCTACAGTACGCTGTACTACGCGCCGCATTGGCCGGGCGCCAAGCCGAGGATCATAGCCCGCTTCTACAAGCACGTGCTTTGCGTCTCCCTCAACAACAACTGATAGTTTCTGAGATTCCAAATTCTTATTTACACCTTGTATGATAAGATCGATCACCTGTACAAGTTCTGCAGGCGTAAGCGGCCGGAACAATACAATTTCGTCAAACCGATTTAAGAATTCTGGGCGAAATACATTGCCCTCAATCAACTCATCAATAAACTGCTGCTCAAATTGCTCGAGTTGCTGCCCAGCTTCTATGTGCTGGCGAATCTGCTCTGCGCCAGCGTTACTGGTTGCAATAATAACTGCATCACGAAACGAAACTTCACGGTTGTTAATATCGCGCAAAATACCCTCGTCTAAAAGCTGTAGGAGCGTATTAACCACTTCTGGGTGCGCCTTTTCTATCTCATCTAAGAGCACCACACTAAACGGCTGGCGGGCGATCTGTGCTGTCAGGCTGTGTGAATCTTGGGCTGGATCAGCGATAAGCCGGCTGACATCTTCTGATCGAACATACTCATTTAAATCTAAGCGCACAAGATTATTTTCGTTTTCAAAGAAAGTTGCTGCCACGCTTTTAGCAAGTTCTGTCTTCCCTACACCGGTTGGCCCTAAGAATAAGAACGTTCCAATTGGACGGCTCGTGTTACGTACGCCGGCACGAGCCCGCCTCAGCGCATCGCTCACAACCTGCACTGCGCGAACCTGGTTAATCATACGCTTGTGAATAAGATTTTCAAGATTTAATAACGTTGCCCGTTCGGTTTCAGTATTAGCGGTACCGACTTTCACACCTTGCGTTTGCTCAATTGCATGCTCAATCGACTCTTGGGTGATCAGTGATCCATCGCTATATTGCGCAGCTGACTCAAGCAGCTTGAGCGCCTTGCCTGGCATAACCTGTTCAGCCATAAAACGTTCGCTCAAACGATAGGCTGCCTTGAGCGCCTGATAGGTGTAGACAACTTTTTGCTGATATTCAAAGACTATCAGTTGGTTCTGCATAATGGATAGCGTTTCCTGCTCGTTTGTGGCAGGCACCACAATACGATTCATATGTTGGGCGAGTGCTGGATTATGCTGTGTAATTTGTACCCATTTTTGCTCGTCCATTGCTAAAATCATGCGGAGTGCGCCGCCGTCTAAGATTGGCAGCAAGACATTACTTAAATCAACTGAACCTGTTCCCTCCTCAAAGAAAAGATGTGCATCATCGAGAAAGAGAATGATGTTTTTAGCTTTGAGTGCTTCATAGCAAATGCGTTGTACAAGGTCTTCAAGATCACCTCTGCCTTTTGCCCGGGACATAAGCGTTGAAGGATCAAGCGCAATAACTTGATGGTAATGTAGGTCACGCGGGGTCTCCATGCCAGCTGCAAGCAATTTTTCAGCAAGGTTATATACAAGCTTTGTTTTACCGCTTCCGAGTTGGCCCACCAACACAACGTTACGCCGACCAGCTTGCGCCAGAGTATGCGACACGCTATTGAGTAATTGGATGCGACTATCAAGCTCTCGTGCTAGCGAGCCGCCATATGATACATGTTCGCTTACATTAAATCCAAGGCGCTCTAGCAGCGGAGTATAACCAAATGCCCAGTCCCGGCCAATACCGCCCTTATCCTGTTTGTTTTTATGGGCAGTTATCACATCTTCTATATGTTTCAACCACTGGATACCGTGTACGATATCTTCTTTGCCAATACCTACGTGTGCCAGATAGTCATCAACAGTATCAATACTCTGGATAACTGCAGCTACAATAATCGCCGCGTTAATTGTTTTAAATCCATATTCCTGGCGATACTGCTCAGCGTAGTGCCATACTTGCGCACTCGCGGCTGGGTCATTACTGGCTAACTCTTCGAGGTATTTGAGGCTTAATAAGAATCGATTGGCCATAAAGTTACTGCCAGACGTGTTATGAGTTACGCTCATGATATCTTTCGGGCTATGTTGGCGGGGTAGTCGGGCTAATAATGCACTCTCGAGAAGAGCATCTATTGAATGAGTTTTTTCTGGCGGTAGTGAGCGTAAGTGTCTCCCCCACTGTACGGTCACAAAAAGTGGTCCTGCTAGGCTTGCAATCAGCCAGCCTATTTTTTCATCGCTTACAAGCAGCAAAAGTGCTCCACCAACCAAACAAAGTACTGCCACACTGAGCAAAGAGATATACAGAGCTGTCGAGCCGAATACCTTACTCATACGCGCCTGTCGGGCACGTTTATTGTTGTAATTGAATGGTATATTCGATTCACTCATCACTATGTAAATACCGTCATTATTAACCCGAATATTGGTAAAACCGGAAGTACTAACCATATGGCAGCCCATAGAATACCTGCGAAAAATGTGACAACCGCCGATATGCAGCCAGCGATAATCATAACTGTACGAATACCTGCACCAAAAAAGCGTGAGAAGGTTCGGTCAAACCACGCTCGCAGTTGTACATCAATTGGCCCACGCACACTGCCAGCATCAATCTGCCGAAACGGCGCAAATAGCGTTTTCGCTAATAAAACCACTGAAAAGGTTTCAAATACGCTTGCCGTCCTCCGATATACTGCATGTAAAACCCCGATCCACGCCGTAGTGTACCACCAAGCTAACATATCAAGTACAATCATAAGCAATATTATACACGGGTATCACCGAAGATTAAGTAGCAATACTACTTAAAACAATTGCCACCCACACAGGCACAGTAATATTATCTAGTCCGTAGGAGCTCCAGTTTTCAAGCATCGTCGCAATAAGAGCTGTTCCAAGGAGAATAACCGGCGCAATATACGTTTGTGTGCCAACACTATATCCCACAAGAATCACCACAGAAATAATCAGAAAAGTCATACTGCCAACGATACTTTTGGTGTGCCCCATTATCTTGTAACGGTTATTTTTTCCATATGCAGTGCCGACAACTGCAGCAAGCCCATCAGCAAGGCTCATATGAAGCAGCGCAACCATATACATCCAACCGTCTTGCGTTAAAAGTGCCAGCAAGCCAACGCTTGCTGCAAAGAAAATTTCGCCGCCCGTTGGACGCTTGACACTATGTATAGACCTAAACAGCCGAAGCCTCTTCGACACACACACGACACAAATGAACACCACGCTCAGCATAATTATCTGGTTCCAGGTTAGAAAAAGCGGCCAAAATGCCACAAAACTACCGACAAAGATATGGATAAATTTGCGCCCAAACTCGTTTCGCAGCCAACCGTGCCGCCAGCCCAATTCGGCAACAGCCAAGATAATACCTACGACAGCACAAACAATAATGAGTAACATACTTACCTTGTATTGTACGCCAAAGTTCGTAAGATTCATCTTTCAGCCCTACAAAACAAAGAGACCCCTGGGGTGTAGGGCCTCTTTACTCATTTGATGGGGTTGATTCGAGTTTGCGTAGCTGCTTACAGCTTACTTTGAAGAGTGATCTTCATCGGTAAGCGGTAAGTTATGCGATTTCATGTGCATGACCTCCTTTCGTTTACCTTTATAGCTTCTATTGTAAGAGGTGGCATTTTTGTAAGCTATGGAAAATCTTACACGAGACTACCTGTGGAAAACTTTACACATTTTTACAAGTTAAGGTAGTAGTACGGAATAATTATTGATTAAAATTTCCTTAATTATTGATATATATCACAAAAAAAATTGATATTTAATAAATAGTTAAGATTTGACGCGTATGCTTAAGGGAGAGGAAAGGATTAACTATGCAAAACATATTAACCGACATCTTCAAAAATGGCCGACAACTCACCTATAAGCACGGCGACGTCATCTTGCGCGCAGAAGACACACCATCTGGGGTGTATTACATAACTTCAGGATGGGTTAAGGTGTACGAAAACAGTTTAAAGGGCGAGGAAAAAATCCTTATGACACTCATGACCGGCGATATTTTCCCGTGCGCATGGGCAGTTAGCGATATCCCACACAATGTTAATTTTGCTGCGCTTGATAGTACACGATTACTGCGTATACCTGTATCAAAATTTAGAAACGCTATCATGAGTCAACCTGACTATGCCGGAGAATTAC
The DNA here is from genome assembly GCA_964438085.1 of uncultured Candidatus Saccharibacteria bacterium. Taxonomy (GTDB): domain Bacteria; phylum Patescibacteriota; class Saccharimonadia; order Saccharimonadales; family UBA4665; genus CALBGR01. The sequence continues at coordinate 18,063 of CAYTIU010000004.1, forward strand.
TCAAGCTTTTCGCACACCAGTTCTATGTACTCAGCGATGAAGTAGTAAACCTGCAGTATAACACCGCAAGAGAACGAGTTATTTTACGCATACTTTCTTTAGCAGAAAACTTTGGTACGCCAAAGAACGGACAGGTGCTCATTAAAAAGCGTGTCCCTAATGAATATATTGCCCGGTCGACAAGCATGTCTCGAGAAACAACTAGTCGTGAAATGAGCCGGCTTGTACGCGAACGATTAATTCGCCACACTGACAAAGAAATTACCATTCCAGATATTTCACGATTAAAATACGCACTCTGTGAATCAGATGCACCAATAAAAAAACATGCGAAACGCAGTTCACCAACAGCTCCTATTGCCGGAGGCTTACCTATGTAAACCTCTCGTTGGCATTCCGTAACTTGACTATATAATTAAATTAATAAACTGAAAGAACCTATGAAAGTCCTAATTATTGAAGACAACACAGAACTTGCTCACAGCATAAGAGATTATTTGAAGCCAAAATGGATTGTTGACCTTGTTGAAACTGGCGAACACGGTATTGAGTTTGCCAAGAAACATACATACGACGTTATAATACTCGATCTCGGGCTGCCGGGTATTGATGGACAAGAAGTATGCCAAGTTATTCGAAAAGCGCACTTGAGTACTCCGATTCTTGTACTAAGTGGAGTAAGTGATATAGACAGTAAAGTAGTGCTCCTAGATAGTGGTGCTGACGATTATCTCACAAAACCATTTAAACCAAACGAGCTACAAGCGCGATTATACGCTTTAAGCAGACGTGGATTGCAAAAAGGCAGCAATCAATCCGAAATCTTAAAGATCGGCAACCTCACACTTAATCCGATTCGCCGTGAGGTACATAGAGGTACACAGAAAATAGACCTACGGCGCAAAGAGTTTGATATTTTAGAATATTTGATGCGTAATCAGGGCAAGATACTTAGCCGCCAGATGATTATTAGCCATGTATGGGATGTCCGATCTGAAACCTGGAACAGTACTGTTGATGTACACGTAAAATACCTGCGGGATAAAATTGATCGTCCATATAAGACAAAACTTATCAAAACTGTACATGGGGTGGGCTATACTATAAAAAGGTATAGTTCGTAGCGTAATATCAAGAAAGGAGTGGGCATGAAAGACATTATCAGTAATGTTTTAGCTGATGCAGCTATGCGCGACACTAATGCTGTCGAAGGCATTGCAATGCAACAAGCCGTAGCTATACCGTGGAGTAGTTAAACCAGAAAGCACGGTGTCTGGGGTATGTAATTGCCCCAGACAATAAAAAAGATATGTTAAAAACTATTTATAAAATTATTTTACGCCCCCACTCAAACGATCCAGATCAATATAGTCGTGAGATTGTTTTGAACTGGATATTTACAGGTATTATCATAGTGCTCTCTGTGTATTCTTTGAATTCTTTTGCAAATCATTTTTTCTTTGGAAAAGACCATATGGTAATCCGGTTAGTCATTATTAATATCTCACTTCTATTGGCAGTTCTATATGCAACTCGCCTACGTCATAAGAAATATGCACAAAAATTTGCTAGCATTATTATCCTGCTGGGGCTTTTAGCGTCAGCAACGTTCATAATATTCCAGTGGGGAATTATAAATCCATTCGGTATATTACTTTTTGCACTTTCAATTGTTGTATCCGGTATACTTATAAATTCTCGGTTTTCGATATACATGTTTATAGTCATTAGTGTCCTCTTTTTAGCCTATTACTATGCTGTGTCTTATAGTACACTCTCGCCCGATACTTCATGGATTGCAGACACGCCAATGACAGACATTATAAATTGTATTGCTTTATTTGCAGTTATCGCACTTATTTCATGGCTCTTTAACAGGCAAATGGAAGCGTCTCTGCAACGAGCACGCAGATCAGAGAGAGCACTCAAAAAAGAACGCGACCTACTTGAAATAAAAGTAGAAGAACGCACCCGGGAGCTGCAAGAGGCTCAGCTCGAAAAAGTCCAGCAGGTTTACAAATTTGCCGAACTCGGACATCTTAGTACTGCCTTGTTTCACGATCTAGCCGGTAATCTCTCGAGTCTCAGCATAGATATTGAAACCATGCGGAAAACTGGTAATAAAGATTTCTCAAGGCGCATTGATAATAATGTTAAATATATCGATGATGTAGTGAGGCGTGTAAAGTCTCAAATCCGTGGCAATGATGCAATTGAGACGTTTGATATGGTATCTGAGGCAAAAGATTTGGTTGGTATTTTAGCGTACAACGCTCGAAAAGCCAGAACCTGTATATCATTCGACCCGCCTGCGGCACCTATTCATTTTACTGGCAATCTTACGCGCTTTAGGCAACTTATTATTAATTTATTATCCAATGCCATTGAGGCATATCCGCCAGTATCAGCAAGTGTATCTGTAAAAGACCGGCCAGTGGTATTAAAAATGTCTGAAACTGATACACATATTCACATTTCTGTTGCTGACTTTGGGCAAGGCATACAAAAGACGCTTAAAGAAAAAATATTTGATCCTTTTTATTCAACAAAATCATCTGGCTCAGGTATAGGGCTCTTTATTGTCAAGCAAGTGGCTGAGTCTGATTTTTCGGGTACAATAACGCTCACGAGTAGCAAAAAATCTGGCACCATATTTAGTATTAATATTCCTAGGTAGTAGTGTATGCAGCGCGATATTACTGATGCCATACAAAAAGGACTACGCTTTATAGCCACACAGCAAAAGTCCGATGGAAGTTTTGAAAGTTACCTTAGCACCCAGCAATATGCGCTCGATACCAAACAACCTGTACGTACTACGTTTATTCCCTCTCTTATACTCTCGGCAGTTGCGGCAGTTGATGAGGCACATGACCACCCCACTATCCGTCCAAAAATTGTTAATTTCCTTCTGTCTCAAAAAAGTGATTTATGGTCTTTTAACTACTGGGTATCTGATGAGCCTTTGCGAAAAAGTCGCAATTACCCTGATGATCTCGATGATACGTTTTGTGCGCTCATCGCTTTATATAAAACGAAACACGAACTAGTCACTCCAGCGGCACTTTCGGCAGCAGTCAAGCTTTTGTTATCTACCGAGAAACAGGTTGGAGGCCCGTACCGGACATGGCTTGTCCATCACGATAGTGATAAACCATGGCTTGATATTGACCCAGCAGTTAATAGTAACGTTTTGTATTTTTTATCGCTAGTTGCCGAGCCGACACCGACACTACGCGCATATATAGAGCAGCTGATTAAAACTGGAGCGCTAAAATCGCCATACTATCCGAATGAGCTGCAAAGTATTTACTATCTTTCGTCGGCATATACCGGAAGTTATGTAAAACAGCTGCTTCAGGTTATTTCTTCTGTGTTAGATAAAAGCGAACAGTATATTCCTTTGTATGCGGCGCTTGCAATGACAGCACATATTAATCTCGACCAAACCGTAGAAGCAAATGAAATAACGCAGCTACTAGCATCACAGCGTCCTGATGGCTCGTGGCCAAGTGCGGGATTTTGTATAGACCAACGCGTTGGCTCATATACCTACTATAATGGTTGCGCAGCTCTTACCACTGCTTTTGTGCTTGAGGCTCTTGGCTTGTATCGTACTTCGTTACAGCCAAAGCAGGTAGAGCAGCTACAGCAACCGGGCACCTCAACCATCAAGCGTGATATATACAGCCATGCACTTTCATATTGCGAAGATATTGACCCAGAACTACAGAAACACATACATGCTTTTTTACAGAAAATAGGACGCAGTAGTAACGCTCAGGAAATTCTCAGTCTTGCAGAGGGATTTTACGCATCGCTCAAAAAAACGAGCAATATACCCCAGCCATTCTTTGATACGCTCTGTACGGCAAGCCTGTATGGATGGGTTGCATACACTATCTATGATGATTTTCTTGACGATGAAGGTGATCCGCAACTATTGTCGGCGGCAAATGTTGCACATCGAATTTCTTATGAAACATTTTTGCAGTCGGTTCGCAAAAAAGCTTTTCAAAAACAGGTACGAAATACTTTTAACCTCATTGATGTTGCAAATAACTGGGAGATTAGTCATTGCCGTTTTGCCGTATCACCACACACAGTTACTATAGGGCAGTTACCAGATTACAAGGACTTATCTCAGCTTGCGCACCGTTCACTCGGTCATATTCTCAGCCCTCTGGCCGTATTAACTACTTCAGGTATTTCGGTGAGCTCACAAGATTTTAAGGCAATCTATAAAGCGCTCACTCACTACTTGATAGCTAAACAACTTGATGACGATACACATGATTGGCAAGATGACTTCCAGCGTGGACATATATCCTATGTGGTGGGTATGATCCTCGCAGAAACTGGCGTGGGACCAGGCGTATACAACAAAGATAAGCTACTAATGACAATGCAAAAACAATTCTGGAATCATACGCTGCTTACTACCTGTGATGAAATGAACCGCCAGATAAAACTCGGGCGGGATTCTTTGCAAAAAGCTTCAATTCTAAAGAAAAATAACATAATTGAGAAATTGTTTCAAAAAATTGACATTTCTGTACAAAAAACCCGCACCACCCAACGCCAAACTATTGAGTTTCTGGATAGCTACAGAAATCGTTAATTATGATCTACGTCACACTTAGATGTGATATAGATCATATGTAATTGTACTCTAGATACAGATAAGCACCTATTGGTGTATATTTTTACAGCAAGAGTTAAGAAATAGTTAAAGATTCATTTTGAAAAACAGGATATCCTAACAGTATTATGGCCACAGAAAGACAACTTCAAACATTAAAAAATAATCTGCATAGTTATAAGAGGAAATATTTACGTAAAGAATTCTCAAAACTTGACGAATCTGCAACCCGCATCATGACAAATAATTTCCTCACGGACATTCTAGGATATAAAGAACTCGAAGAAATAAAGACAGAATTCCGTATTAAATCTGAATACGCTGATTATGTAATTCAGTTGAAGCGGAAAAAGCATTTTGTGGTTGAAGTTAAGTCAATCGATCTAGATATAGGTGAAAAGCACCTACGCCAAAGCCTTAGCTATGCCGCAAATGAAGGTATTGACTGGATACTACTACTGAATGGGCGAGAGATACAGCTTTACAGGGTTAATTTCGGAAAACCAGTTACAACAACACTAATATACAGCCTTAACCTGCTTGATAAAGATGATTATAAAAAATGTCCTAAACTTTTATGGTACCTTACTAAAACCGCAGTTGAACGCGGCGAGTTAGAAAAATTTTGGAAAAAGACCGATGCCCTTCATCCGATAAACGTTGCGAAGATTCTCTATTCAGAAGAAATTGTCAGGCGTTTGCGTAATGATCTCAAAGATCAAACCGGCATCTACTTCCAAATTGAAGATGTCGCAGATGCACTAAAGAATGTCATTACCAAAAAAGTAGAGTTTCCAAAGCCACGGCTGCGTATTAAGAAGAAGATTCATTCAGTAAAATCTATAAGTTAATAACTAGCAATCCATCGTCAGAGTCGTAGTTAAAACATTAAGGTGAAAATTTTTACAGCAACCGTATAAAATGGGCTATACACTAGCAGTAATGTAATTACCTATTGAGAAGGAGGCGCGTATGGCAAACAAAGACTCAGATCATACAGAAGTAACTAGCTGGAGCGGCTGGATAGTATTTACGGCAGTCATGATGATATTAAGCGGTATTATACACCTGATATATGGCATAGCTGGTATAGGAGCCCAGGATTGGTATATATACACCTCTACGGGTGCGTATCTATTTAGTTTCGACACGTGGGGTTGGTCCATCCTGATCACTGGGATACTGCTTATTTTGGCAGCCATGCTTCTTTTGGCTGGTAATATGCTCGGACGTATCGTAGGTGTTGTATTGGCGCTTGCTAGCATAGTATTTAATGCAGCGCTTATAGGTGGAGCACCTATCTGGTCAATCCTTGCAATCGTTGTTAATATCCTTATAATTTACGCAATTACCGCCCACGGCAGCGAGATGAAGCGGCATAGTGGCGCTCCTCATCAGGAGCAACTCCCATAAGGCACTTGAATTATGGGAGCCGCTACCGAAACCTCACGCAGCCACCAAGCCAAAGCTCCTATTAAAATATTGCGAGCAAGGACATATGTACTCTTTTCATTACTAGCTGCTGTGTTGCTGGTCATAGCAAACTCGGCACTTTGGTTTAATACGTATATTTTTAACGGCGATAATTTTACGCGGCTCACGACCCAAGCTATTGAAGAAGATTCGAGCCGCACCGCCCTTGCCACTGCTATTACCGACAGGCTATTGGAAGATAGACCGCGACTCAAACAAGTTGTTGATGAACCTGTTATTAAGCTTATAAGTGGACTACTCGATTCAAATCTAGCCCAAACCGCCCTTACTAAGACGGTGTCGCAGTTTCAAGTTATCTTGACCGCAGAAAAGCCCGAGAATGTTTCCTTTGACTTAAGCTCCATCAAACAAACGCTCCCTCAAGTGATTGCCGTAGCGGGTAATATTTCTGATCGTAATACCGAAACAGCTGAACTTCGTATCGAAGATATCCCTGATACAATCACAATCGTTAACGCCAACGACTTACCTAATATTTATAGGCTCGGCGTAGCCTTACTATGGGTTGCACCGGTAGCCACACTCGCTGCAGTAGCGATATTTATTTACCTCATCTACAGGGCGCGATACAGCAGACGACTAAGCGCAGCGGTACTCGCAACAGAAGGGGGTATACTTATAATAGCCGGCCTATTTGCGCTTGCGCTGGGGCCGCTCTTTAAGCCATCGATTTTAGCAAACGTACCAAACACCAATATGCGTATTGTTGTTGAGAATATCTACCAGACATTTATCAATACATTCAATAGCCAAACTCAGGCTATTTTTATTATAGGTATCCTCCTGATCATAGCCGCCTCGATAGTATTGTGGGCAAAACCGATTGCCACACGTATAACTAAAAACTAGCTCTCTTCAAATTTATTCTTGGTTGCGGCGTGCTGTGCGCCTTGCCGTCCGACGTGCAACACGGCGAGATTGTCTCATTCCCATAATCCTCACTCCTTATTTAAGTAATCCATAGTATGTACGTTTTATAAGACATTGCAGTAACAATTCTCATAGGCACAAGGTTGCGACCACCTTAAACTTATTAAATAAGTTTTCTTAATAGAGTATTCTAAGCTCGCAGATCAAGTTACGACAATTCTTCTCGAACTTTACTGTAAAGTTCACCGGAAGAAGTAAACAACAGAGGTGAGAGATCATCCGCAAATTAAAAGAACCCTGGGAAGGGTTCCTTAAAAACGGTGATTTCGATTGTGGTCGGGGTGAAAGGACTCGAACCTTCGACCTCGCGGTCCCAAACCGCGCGCGCTAGCCAACTGCGCCACACCCCGAATGTGTGGGATAACTTGGACTATTTTAACAGATTATTCTGCAACTGACTAGCGCTTTATAGGTGTCTAGGAGCGAGCTTCGCCTACATTATCGGTATTAAAGTTCACACCAATCGTGTATTTATCCCACTTTGTAACCTGATCTTTACTCAAATCCTTAGCTTTATCAACCCAGCTCTTGATAGCTGACTCTTTAATCTCTACTTTTTGGCCTTGTATTAACTCTGGTGAGTAAGCTTCTTGCGTGAGGTGTGTCTCGGCGTACATAATCCGGCTCTGCGAAAGATCAACCTTATGCTTGAGCCCATACGTCTGAACCGCTTTGCGCGCCATCTTACTGTATGAATCTCCTGGCTGCGCTACATACACATACGTTACCTCTTTGCTTGTTTCGGCTTTTTTATCTTTATTGTCTGTTTCTGCTGCGTGAACAGGTATAGATGATTGCACTGCAAGAGCCAACAATACGATCGCTGTCGCAGCAACCACAATGGATACCGGCAATGCCACAATAGTTTTTATATTCATTACTTGAAACCCTCCTTGCCCACCACTTTTTAATGTTCTTGTCATCAGTATACCAAATGCTTATGGTATTTATGCAATAATTTCTCGAATATGCTCAACTTGCTTGGCTAATTGCGTTTTCTCATCAATTTCAATTAAAAGCGCGTTAAATTGGGTAGGTCCAGAAACCTCTAATACATTGCGCGTTTGTATATCATCTCGCCAGCGCGGTATCACAGAGTTAAACGTCACGCCTAAGCTTGAATCAAGCGACCCGCACATGCCAACATCAGTCATGTGCGCAGTACCTCTTGGCAACACACGAGCATCAGCAGTCGGCACGTGCCAATGATCACCAATAACAGCCGATACGCGGCCATCTACATAATGTCCTATGATTACCTTTTCACTGCTATAATCACCGTGGAAATTCACGATCGTCGCAGCACGGCTAACATCCTGATTATCTGCCAAAATATGATCTATCGCCTTTAAGGGGTTCTCTATCGCAATCTCCCGGCCTACCGTACTACCGAGGAGCGAAATAACTAGTACTTTACCTTGGGGTGTCTCTACATACTTCCAGCCACGGCCAGGACACTCTTTCATGTTCGCAGGACCAATAACTGGTTGATCATTGCTTTCGAGCAGTGGAATAATATCCTTTTTTGTTGGCGTGTGGTTACCGCCAGTAAAAAAATCTACTCCGGCCTTTTGTAAACGCTCCATATCTGCAGGAGTCATACCCTTACCCTCAGAAACATTTTCAGCCTGGGCAATCACGCAATCTACCCCTTTTTCTTGCCGTATGCTGGGTAACAGCTGTTCAACCGCAGCCATACCCATCTCTGCCATTACATCACCAACGTAGAGAACCTTCATTGATATTATTTTGCGAATTCTATCGCGCGAGTCTCGCGAATAACATTAACCTTAATCGTACCAGGGTACTGCATACTCGATTCAATTTTAGTTGCAATGTCTCGGGCAAGCTTGATAGCCGAAAGGTCATCAATCTGGTTTGGTTTTACAAAGACACGCACTTCGCGCCCAGCGCTGATTGCATACGCCTTTTCGATACCCTTAAAGCCTGTTGCGACATTTTCAAGGTCTTTCATACGTTCTACAAAGTTTTCTGCACTAACGTTTCGTGCTCCTGGGCGGGCAGCGCTGATTGCATCAACAACACGCACAATCAACGAAACAACTGTTGTTGCCTCAACGTCATCATGATGCTGTTCAGCAGCCACAGCAACTTCTTCAGGCGCACCATATTTACGAAGCATCTCACCAGAGATATGATGGTGTTTTCCTTCCATTTTATGAGTCAGCGCCTTGCCAAGATCATGCACTAGTGCTGCGTATTTCGCAGTCTTAACATCTGCGCCAAGCTCTTCAGCAATAATACCGGCAATGTGTGCCATTTCGGTACTATGCTTAAGAACATTCTGGCCATAACTTGTACGAAACTTGAGTTCGCCAAGCAGATGTAATACCTCTTTTGGAATACCAAGCACGCCAACTTCACGAGCCGCATCTTCGCCTGCACGTATAACTTCCTTTTCGACAGTCTTTTGTGCTTTAGTCACGACTTCTTCGATACGCCCTGGGTGAATACGCCCGTCTTTCATGAGCATCTCAATTGTTTGGCGGCCAACTTCACGGCGAATTGGATCAAAGCTACTTAAGACCACATAGCCTGGCGTATCGTCAACCATAATATCTACGCCAGTTGCTCGCTGAAGCGCCTGAATATTGCGCCCTTCTTTACCAATGATACGCCCTTTCATGTCTTCATCTTCAAGCTTGACACTTGTAACTGTACGCTCGGCCGTTACTTCGCTTGCCATGCGCTCCATAGCAGCCACAATAATCTCCGTTGCTTTCTCCTCAGCATTCTCTTTAGCTTCGTTTTGGATTTTGCCCACCAAGCCAATAAGATCATTTCGAATATCTCGCTCTGTCATGGTCATAAGTTTTTCAGCAGCATCAGATTTTGAAAGCTTTGCAACTTTCTCTAACTTGTCTTGCTGTTTTGTTCGGATCTCGCGGATTTCATCTTTCAGGCCTTCGACTTCACCCTCAGACTTACGGAGTTTCTCAGTACGCTTATCGATATCATCAAGTTTTTTATCAAGCGTTTCCTCACGTTGAATCAATCGATTTTCTATTTCCTTTAACTCTTTTCGGCGCGTTTGCTCATCTTTGCGGGCATCTTCAGCAATTTTTACAGCGTCTTCTCGCGCAGCTGTAGTAATTTTTGTTGCTTCACGCTTAGCCTTATCGAGTTCTTTTTTCGCCTCATTTGTCGCCGAACCGATCTTTTGTTTTGTGATATATGTGTTTGCACCATAGCCAACACCTGCACCGGCTAACGCCAATACAATGGTGATTATTTCCATGTTTTTTCCTTTCTTTCGAACAAGTTTTCACGAACACGATCGCTATCACTTCACTAGCATTCGCAAAATACCTGAAAGTCGTATGTATTTATAAATTCCGAAAACGTGGACTTGCTCCCAAAAATCTGCAATTCCTAAGAGTAACTATATGCTTCTTACGATAATTTCGCAAATAAAAAGTCGGCTATTTAGTTGCGAACAGCAAACACAATTAATCGTTCTTCGTAGCCTGTTCGATTACCATTTAATGAGCCGTTACATGTAATAATATTGAGTCCTTGTTTCCCTGGCACTGCAGGTACAAGTGCTGCAGCCATGTCCACTGCATTTGCTGGGTAGCTTTGAGCCTTCACAACAGTATATGTAAAGATCTCGCCATCTCCTCGTTCAATCGACACCTCATCTCCCTGTGACAGTTTTTTAAGATTTGTAAAAACACCCGGCTTTTTTGGCCCATGCACATGTCCGTTTACGAGCACAGCACCGTTTTCGCCTGGCTTAGCACTTTTTTCATACCAACCGATATCATATATATTTGTTGGTGCCTTAAGTTGATTATCGTTTTTTGTACCAAGCGCCTTAACTCGAGCATTTGTGTGTATCTTTGGGATAATGAGGCGTTTAGGTAAATCCGGCGCAACCCTGTAAGAGCTTATATCCTGTGCGCTCGGCTGAGTTTCATCAGGGCGTAAATCAGCGTCTCCATCGCTACGCTGTTGGGATATTTGTGTCGCCTGAGCTTCAACCTGTGAGTTCGCTTGCAAACCTAAAATACCCACTACCACGCCAAATAAAAAGACAACGCTCGCTGCACCCAACATAACAACCTGTGGTTTGCTCAGTGGCCGATCACCAAATATCTTTACGTATAGCCTACGTAATTTGTCACGTACATAGCTTGTAAGCTTATGTTCGCGCCGTATATCTTGATTTTCTTTAGGCAATTTTGGTTTTTCTGATACAGCACGTGGAGGACGCGAGTAATGCTTGATAGGCCGCTTTTTATAATTAAGCATTTTTTGCCGTGGCATAGTTGGCGTAGGCACAGAACCACCGAGTAATGAAATCTTTTCTGGAGGCTGCTTCTGTAGAGGCGCTGGTTTAATATCATCCATTGCTGATCTTTTATGCGCATGCGGCCGACTGTGTGCCGGTTTGTGAGTATGTCTGGTAGAAGTAGTTTGCACTTTCCTTGAAGCCTCGTGACGATAACGGGCTCGTAGATTAAAATCTTGCCTTGGAAACTGCATATTTATCCTACCTTAGGTCTACCCCCTACTTACCACGCCATACTTCCGTGCGAGTACAAATAAGCCAACTGCACTCAATGTAGTAAGTGCAAGAGTTAGTAGTGGATTACTTGTTAGAAGTTGCATGCCAGTGTTTGGTGATCCTGGGACTGACTGAACTGTTAGTACAACGTCGTTACCGTCTCCGCCTGTATAGCTAACCTTAAATACTACGCCATCAACAGTGAAAGTTGCGCCCTCGGATAGATCTTTGAAAGTGCCGGTAATAGCATCTGTACCGTCATTGTCAAGAATTGTGAAACTATCCCCAGATTTAGGCTTAAAGCTATTGAGGAACGATGTGTTGAGGTTGGCATTTCCAAGGTTTACGGTACCTGTAACTCTTAGTTGATCATAATCCGAGCAGACCGTTGTGCCTGCTAGTTCGACATCGAAATGAGAGCCATCATTAAATGTAGTATTACCTGCAGCCAAGCAGCCAGGGCTAGCACCTGGTGCTACACGACCGCCAGACATGATAGTTATATTGCCTACTTTACCGGCACCTTTCAGGATAGCACCCTCTTCTAAGACGATATTGCCTCTCTGACCGTTAATTGTAACTGTTTGGCCAGTTTCCACATATAAATCTTCGTCAGCTTTGTTATCGGTTATAGTAGTATCTTTGCTCATTACTTTCCACTTGCCGTTGGGTATTTGGCTATTGTTTGGCGAAGCGTTGACTACCACATGATTATTACCGTCAAAGGCCTTGGGGGTACTTATCAGAAAGTTGCCGTGAAGTGAGCCGCTGAAGATTATATTTCCTGCTTTGGGATTTACTAATATGTCTGATATCAATGTCACTCTTCCGGAGAATGTCAAGTTGCCAGTTTCCCCGTTAATATCGGAGATTACTATAGCCTCTTTTCCTGCCGCGGCGTTGCCGGTAGCACCAAACAAGTTTCCCTGGATTGTCATATTATCAGGCAAGCTCGTGTCGCCGATAAAGCCAGAGCTTGGACTGGATAGAATCTGGGAATTGATAAAAGTTAATGTTGCTCCAGATGATGGATTAGTAAGTGCCAAACCAGGCCAAACCCCAAGGACAGACTTCTCAAATTCGAACGCGATATCTTTTGGCCCACCCAACAGATTAAGATTAGCTTTCAGCCCCTTGATTGTAATCTTCGCGTCTTCACCACCGCCATAAGCAGTGAGTATATCAACGCTTGGCAGACTGGTCGACGATGAAGCATCTAGTTGGTCATACTGTGTATTCGAGATTATTATATGGGGCGAATTACTCAAGGTAAGAACATCCACATTTATATTCAGAGCCGCCCCGCTACCAACCCAAAACTCTTTAGTCTGTCCTGCCGCGCCTCCACCAGAATGAATATTAACGCCAAGACCTACTATCTTTAGCTCGGAATCACCCAGCACACTTATACCTCCGGTGATTCCCAGTGTGTTTTCGGTGTCCACTATCACCTCTCCTCCGCCGGCACTCAAACTGGCCACGTCAAGACCGGATATATCCATGTTTACCGTAATTGTCCCTTGTCCGGGTTGTGGATATATAACTACCGAGTCTCCGTCCTGAGGTACACTGCACCCGCTCCAGTTGTCGGAATCACTAAAAGCGCCCCCGGTAGGACCGCCGTAAGTACAGGTCGCGGCCGAAGCTGAGGCATTATCAAACAGCATAACACTGAAAATTCCTATTGACAGTGTTGCTACAAACGTTGCGAGTCGTTTTAACATTTTTGTTTCCTTTAGTTTTTGTTGTAAATTTCTATACGTTGCATTATATACATAAGCGCTTAGTTGTCAAGTGTGTTTTCTGTGGGGATTATTTCTTGGGTTGGGTAGTATGAGCCGGAGAGCCATATTCAAGGGAAATGACTTCATCTCGTTTACCAGCTTGCAGCATAGCAATACCATCTGCCTGCCACGTACTACCTGTTATGCCGACCATTGGTTTATCTAAACTATATGAAAGTACACCTATCACACTTGCGCCTATTCTTAAGCCCGTAAAGCTGCCTGGCCCTTTATATAAGACAAGGCCGTCAAGGTCAGAAAACGAGAGCTGCTTTTGCTGTAATAACTCTTGTATTTTACTGTGGATTGTCTCAGCAAGCTTACGGTGAGCTTTCCAGGTAATATACGCGAGTTGCTCTTTGTCCTTATATAACCCAATTTCAGCATCGGGCTTATCGGTTCGTAGTGTAAGCACCAACATTTATACTGCCTCCGTAATATAAGAAAGTGCCTTGGGATATTGTATAGCCAGTTCACGGGTATTTTCGCCAGTTGTAGAAAATTTGATACGCACTCGATTACGCGGCAACACGTGTTTTACAATATCCGCCCACTCCACTACTACAACGCCAGAGGAGTCTCCGACAATCTCCGCAATTTCATCTGTAATTAAACCAGCGTCTTGTAAACGGTAAAAATCAAAATGATATATCTGTAGTCGACCGCCCGCATATTCCCTGCTGATGGTAAACGTTGGGCTCGCAACCGTATCCGTACTTCCAAGTCCTCGAGCAAGACCACGTGTAAATGTAGTTTTACCTCCTCCAAGATCACTTATAAGCTCGATGGTTTCACCACCCGTAAGTTGTTTTGCAATTTTTTCGCCAAACGCCTCAGTTTCATGCGGGCTATGCGTAGTAACCTTTTTTATAATTTGCTCCATACTGGTGTCATCATACCTCAAAAAAACACTGGTCGTAAACATGCCTCGAAAAGTTTTTATATCAGCGTATAATGTTGTGTATGCTTCGACTTAGTGAAACACTACTCAATCGGCCCGTACTATCGCTACGCACTGGCAGTCAAATTGCTACCACAAGCGCAACCCCGATTATTAACCCCGATAACCTCAAGATAGAAGGTTTCTACTGTTTCGGCACGGGAGACAAAAATGCAAAGGTACTACTGTATCAAGATATTAGAGATATTATTCCCCAAGGTTTTGTTGTTGATGATTATAATGTTCTTTCTGAGCCTCATGAATTAGTCAGATTACAGAAACTCATGCAAATTGGCTTTAATCCGCTAGGTAAACAAGTTGTAACTATTAGTAAAGAAAAAATTGGGAAAATCAGCGACTACGCAACTGAAATTGAAACCATGTATATTCAGAAGATCTATGTATCTCAGTCAATATTAAAAAGTTTTACCGGCGGAAACCTTGGCATAGACCGATCACAAATCCACGAAATCACGCCAAGAAAAATTATTGTCCAAGACATATTACAAACCACTCCAGCCGCAACACCAGCCAGAGTGTAGCTAATATTCTTCGGCCTGGAGTGCTTCTTTTATGTCACCGTAACTAAAGCCTTGGCGGCTCAGATATGCCATAAGTTTTTCTGTGTTTTGGTATTTTACTTGTTTACGCTTGCGAGCAATTAGCTCTTGTAGCACAATCTTGTCGTCAATTTCATCTTCCTGCAAAACCTGCTCGATAATCTCTTGCGACACTCTCTTTTGGCGCAATTCTAGCTGCAGCCTACGCCGCGACATAGGCTTTAGAAGCCGCCTATTTTCTACCCATGCTCTCGCAAACGCCTCGTCATCTACTAGATTTGATTTACACAGCATATCGAGTATTTTCTGTTGTGTTTGTTGCGGGGCTTTCTTTCGCACAAGATAAGTCTCAATTTCATATTGAGAGCGTGGCCGCAATGCCAGATATCGTAAAACCAAACCATAAAGTTTGTCCTCAGCAGACAATTCTTCATAGGCTTTAATTTCTTGCTCACTTACCTCTTGCCCAACTACTAATTTCGATTGCAATAATGCCGTACTGCTCAATGAAAAAGCATACTTTTCTTCAACAAAAACCGAATATCGATCTTTTAGTTTTTCTTGCTGCTTGATCGCAGTAATGCGCATAACTACTCTTTAGTTGCTGCTTCGGTGGCCTTTTTAGCAATTTCTTCAAGTACTTTTGGATTTTCCTGGAGATACGTCTTCACTGCCTCACGTCCTTGGCCAATTTTTGCGTCTTTGTAGGCAAACCATGCACCAGATTTTTCTACAATATTATGCTGTACAGCTAAATCTAAAACATCACCTGATCGTGAAATACCGTGGTTGTACATAATATCAAACTCTGCCTGCCTAAAAGGCGGTGCGATCTTATTTTTCACTACCTTAACTCGCGTACGGTTGCCAATTACTTCATCGCCCTGCTTAATTTGTGAGATGCGACGAATATCTATACGTACTGATGAATAGAATTTCAGCGCGTTACCACCTGTTGTTGTTTCTGGGTTACCAAACATAACACCGATCTTCATGCGGATTTGGTTAATAAAGACCACCGTTACCTTTGAGCGTGAAATTACTCCAGTCAGCTTGCGCAAAGCCTGGCTCATAAGCCGAGCTTGCAAGCCGATGTGGCTATCGCCCATTTCGCCTTCAATTTCAGCCCTGGGCGTAA
>CAYTIU010000005.1:0-22578 GCA_964438085.1 uncultured Candidatus Saccharibacteria bacterium
GCGTTTTTTAAACACATATTCCAGCGCGTATGCATTAGCCATAAAATTACGCTGGTAAAACTTGGTTACTTTCTCTAATAATTCATACAGCCGTTCTTTTTGCTTGGTGTTTTCGCGCTTTTTGCCCTGAAATGCCTCAAGCTCAATACCTGCCTTGCGCGCCAAAAGCTCCAGCGCCCCCCGAAAATCCAAACCTTCCATTTCTTGCACAAAGGTAAATATGTCGCCGCCCTTGCCGCTGCTAAAATCGTGCCAAATCTGCTTTTCCGGGCTCACCACAAAACTGGGCGTTTTCTCGTTGCTAAACGGACTTAAGCCCTTATAGTTACGCCCCGCCCGCTTTAACTGGACATATTCACTCAATACATCTTCAATCGCCAGCCGGCTCTTAATCTCCTCAACCGCGTCCATATACTAAGTATCCTTTACCTGTAGTCGCCTGGCAAGTATAAGCACTTACCTATCGTGTGGCATACGCAAACGCGTATTCGTTTATGCGGCGTATGTATAAAAAGTTAACAATTGGCATCATGACTATATACATCAGTGTGCAAGCTGGTGTGCCAACCATATATGAGGTGGTGTTGCTGGTGTATACAATAAATAATTTTAAAAGCGCATAGTAATAGTCTGCAGTCGCGTCTGCGCATTGTTCGATGTAATCGGTGAGGTGCTCCGTAGAGCCTTTTTCGTTCATGACTTTCCTTTTGTTGTTTTTGTTTTTCTGAACGGTACATACATAATAACAAAACTTATGCTTTTTGTCAAGTGTATTGCTTAAAATTACACTTTATAACTTAAGCACTTTAGACTATCATAGGTGTTATATGCCACCAACAGCACACAACAAATATGATTTCATCATGGCCGACCAAAAGAAGTCTAAAAAGCCTAGCTTTTCCCTGCCAAGTGACGGCTCAAAAAAGCAAAAAATAATCATGTTTCTTGGGCTGATTGGCATATTGCTGATGTTCTTTATAGTGATCTTTGCCATAGCTAGCCGTGGTGGCGAAGATAAAACTATGTATTTAAATCTGCTCCGGCAGCAAACAGAACTTGCCCGCGTAGCCGGAATTGGTGCAAGCGAGCCATCAGCTGACCAGTCACTTCAAAACACCTCTGCCAATGTCCAGCTTGTGGTTTCGAGTGATATACAGCAGCTACAACAAACGTTAGCTGCCAAAAAAGTTAGTTTTAAGCCAAAAGACATTGCAAAGGTCAGCAGTGCTGCTGAAACTGATGCATCCCTTGCGCAAGCAAAAGCCGCTGCCAACTTCACGAGCATCTACGTTTCAATACTCGATACGCAGCTCACTGACTACGAAGACAGTTTGCAGCAAGCCTACAACAAAACTGGTTCTAAATCTATCAAAGCTACGCTGGCAAAAAACCACGAACACGCCCAAGAGCTTAAAAAACTATTTACTACTACCCCGTAGTAACTAACTGGTACGAATGGATTATGAGCCCTTGCACTTCTTCCCATTCCAATTGACCGCTTAATATAATAGTATTCCAGTGCTTTTTATTGAGATGATCGCCTGGCATAACCGATTCATATTTCTCCCGAAGCACGGTACTGAGCTGTGGATCACATTTGAGACTGACCTTAAGCGGGTAACTGCCCTCTTTTATAAGTGCAAACATTTTATTGTTCACTTTGTAGACAGCCACTCCCTCGCCAAACGGGTATTCGAGCATTGCGCCCGGCTGAGCTAAAATATAGGCTTCGACAGTTTTGTGATCCATATCACAAACCATTGTAACACTTTGACACCACCTTATAAATTATAGTAAAGTTTATAGTGAGTTGAGGAAATTAAAGGAGTTGTTTTGATTATGCAGTACCACGTTGCACGGGGAGTCTATAAAAAAGTATCAATTTTAAGTATCACACTGGCGTTCTTGTTCAGTATCTTAAGCGGGACGATTATGCCGCTGGCATTGAGTAAAATCGCAACTGCTGCGCCCGCAGCGAATATAACCACTCAAGCTGATCTACAGGCAGCACTAAGTGATACATCAATAGAGTCTATCTCTTTAGGTGGTGATATCACAATAACGAATACACTTATCGCTACAGGTGGTCGCACAACAACCATTTTAGGAAATGGGCACACGATAACTGCGACAATACCATCTGCGACAGACGATGCTGCTTTTAGTCTGAAAAATACCACCATTACTATATCCAACCTAACGATCCAAAACAGCGGCTCCGTGAGTATACATGGTATAAATGCATATAAAGGCGTAAATAACCTAGAGAGCGTTTCGCTGAAAGGATTTGGGAAATATGGACTCCTCGTGAACCGCTCAATCGTAACCGTAAACAATATTTCTACCGAGAATAACGTATGGGGAGGAATTAACGTTGATCAAAGCGAAGCAACCCCTGAATCAAAACTTATTGTGAATGGTACAAGTAGCCACAATGAAATAAAGCATATATTTATCGACGATATCACGAAGCCAGTTTCAGTAGTAGACAGTGCAAGCCAGTACGATATTATAAAGGTTGGCAATGAATGGACATACCGCCTTAAACCTGCTCCAACACCTATAATAAACGGTGAAAACTTTAACACACACTCAGGCACTGACTATAAGGGTATAAATGTGGGCTTCAATATCAATGACTTTGGCACAGTTACCGATGTAACTGTTGATCTATATAAAGATGCAACGAAGCTTGCCACTAACACCTCAAACGATGAACTTCTTACACTCATCAATAATGGTGAAACTCATCTAAGTACGCCGTTTATTATTGAAAATGGCACATACGGCACTGAGACGTATTGGAACCTTGGTGCTCATACGCTTAACTTTAGTACCAAGCCCACCAAAGCCGTTGTTACTGTCACTGGCCAAAACGGTACTCACAGTATTGAGCTGACACCGCTCACCGAGCCAAATAATTGGACATACGAAAGTCTTATTCCGCCAGACATCAAGCCAACCAACCTTTACTTTACGAAGACCGCGAATGATACGAACAGCGCCATTACCTGTGGCGACACCGTTAACTGGATGCCACAGACTGTACAAGGTAACGAATTTGGTGCTTGGGCACACTGGAGTACAACTCCACATACCACCTATCACGTCGAAACATACTATAAGAACGGCGATTCTTGGACCAGGATGCACAATTCCAACAACTCGAAACCCATGCCTTACCGCTTCTACGGTCTCGGTAGCCAGGGTGATGGCCTGTATAGAATTAAAGTCGTTGCATATAACACGCAGGGCGGCTTCCACTCAGACCCAGTCAACTGCAACCTAAGCTATGATGCAACAGCACCTGATGTAGGCGATGTTGTACTGAATGGTAAAAGTGTCAGTATCGCTCGCGATCATAATTGTGGCCCAACAAACTTCAATCCTGTTAGCGGTAAAGTTGACCTAAGTGCTACCATTACCGATAACCTTGGCAGCGTTAAGAGTGCCCAATACAAGATCCGTAAAGTAACCAACGGTGGCTGTACTCAAGCAGGTATTTACAGCTCAAAAACAGTTAACATGAGCGACCAAGGTGGTGATAACTGGATAACTCTGCCTAGCACCAAGCTAGACACCACACTAGTACCTGCAGATGGTAATTACACTATCCAGATGGCTGTCAAAGACAGTGCAGGCAACGAAACTACAAAATATATAGATATTACTGTAGACAACACTAAGCCGATTATATCGATTACTCCAAATGCACCAAAAACTGTTTCTGGTGTCGCAAGCTTTGACGTGATAATCACTGATGATCACATTGCTACCGACAAAAATAAAGATGTTTGGGTAGAGTTATACGGCAATCCGGATTGGAGTAACAAAAAAGGTCAGAAGGTTAATCTATCGAGCGGTACGGGCGTCTTTACTGTTGACACTAACACACTTCCAGATGGTGAATACGTATTCCGTGTTAGCAGCGTAGTGGATGCGGCTGGTAACTACTCTGGGGATAAATCGTTCAAATACATTACAGTCGATAACACTGCACCAGCTGCACCAGCTATCGATAGTGCTAGCCAAACTGGCGCAAATGGTACCGCCGAAGCAAATACAACTATTACCATTAAAGACACGGATAGTAACGTGCTTGGCTCTACTGCAGCTGATGGGAGCGGAAATTGGACAGCAACTTTTGCAACCCTACCTGGTACAACAATTATTGCGTTTGCAACCGACGCTGCAGGCAATAATAGCCCTGACTCTACTCCATACTTGATTCCAAATGCATCAATAACTGGTACCGGCAATGAGAATAACAGCAATACGTCGAATTCAAATACCCGATTTAGCTTTCTTGCAGCACCTACAGCAGTTTTAGCCGCCCAGTTTAATACCAATAACCCTCAAGTGCTCGGACTTACTGTTGACGGTGCTACGGCAAACGCAGACAATACACAGACTAATCAGGGCAAGGTAAAGTCTACGTCTGTTAAAAATGCTCAGAAAGAAAAAGAACTTGCCGAGGAAGCATCAAGCAGCTTTGCATGGTACTGGATACTCTTGCTTATCGCCGTAGCCGTTGCTTTGTACTACGCATACCGCAACTGGAGACTCAACAAAGATAAAGCCTAGGCATAGTGCCTCGCACCAAAAAAGTACTGTATACTATACCATCATGAGATCATTTCGCGGTCGTAACCAAAGAGCTCGAAAATCCAAGCGCCTGTATATATATAGTGCACTTTTTCTGGCTGGTATAGTAGCTATCGTTGTTCTTGTAAACTTTCTGCGCCCTACCCAGTCAAGCGCGCCACAGCCTGCGCCTCATACTAAAGAATCTGCCAAACCTGCGCCCAAGTTTGAGAAAATTGATCTTCAGCCAACTGTTGATGCGTGGGTGGCTCAGCAATCTGGTACTTACGGTATCGTGGTCTACGATGTTGCTAATAAAGCTACCATTGCTTCGCACCAGCCAGATACTTCCTACTTTGCAGCCAGTATCTACAAGCTCTACGTTGCCTATCTTGCGCTGCTAGATTTTCAAACGGGTGCCCAAAACCCCGACGAGATTTTACTCGCCGGACAAACCAAAAAGGAATGCGTGTACAAAATGATACACAGCTCCGACAGCCCGTGTGCTGAAATACTGCTCTCCGAGATGGGGCATGCCGCAGTCTCTGAGCGCCTCAAAACCGAGTTTAATCTTGCACAAACCAGCTTCCCTGCCTTTACTACCAGCGCCCAGGATGCCATGCGTATACTTGTCCGCTTGCAGGCCAAAGATGACCTGTCGGCAGCAAACACTGAATTTTTATTAGAAGCTATGCGGACGCAAATTTATCGCACCGGGCTGATAGCCGGTATGGCGCAGTCACAAGTTGCCGATAAAATTGGGTTCAACACCCCCGAAAACTGGCACGACACCGCTATTGTCACCTTGCCGAACGATCGTGTTTACATTGTTAGTATCCTTGGCGGCGATGGAGTTGGCAGCGCCCAAATCGCCGATTTTGGCCGCACCATTGAAGCTGTATTGAATAAATAATATATGCTAGTTCATAGATAAATATTCATAAAGCTACTATAATAAGCATCATGAATAAGAATAAATCACACAAACAACTCTCAGCTCGCCAAAAGAGTGAGCTCTCTTCGGCTGTCAAAAAAACTGTCAAGCAGTACAATAAAACTCTAAAGATGCTCGCCAAGACATGACCATCCGGCCATTGACTATCGCTGAAGCGGAGTTTATTGCCCACCGCCTAGCACATGAGTTAATGAACTCCGACACAGAGCCTATCCCTCCATTTATACTGCAGATTTAAATAAGCTAGAAAGTAGCCTCAGAGAACCATTTCAAACATTTTCTGGTAAACACCTACACCGTACTTTTATTGATCGGGCAGCGGTACTATTTTATTTAATTGCAAAAAATCATTGTTTTACAAACGGCAATAAACGAATGGCCGTAACGCTTACTACGGTATTTTGTTTTGTCAATAAGCGCTGGATTGAAATGCCGCCAATAGACTTATATCACCTCGCAAATGAGGTTGCAGAAAGCAAGCCAGAAGACCACGAGGATACCTTAGATACATTAAGGAAAATATTCCGTACACATATCCGACCCCTGAGACTAAGTAAATAGTATTGACATAAGCGCAATAAAGTGCTAATATGTATGGTATGAAAGGTTCCAAATAAACAACAACAAAAAGAAATAAAACACGGTAACTATTATGTCAAACCCAAATACACTTCCAGTAGATCAAGAAGCAGAAGCAATGCACCAAGCGGAGCAGATGGCTCCAGCGCCAGAGCAGACACCGCCTATTGCAATCGAGATCAATATAGCCGAACAAGGTGCAGAAGAGATAACCGTCCATCGTCGCGAACGTTTGCTGTATAGAGTTGGCGAAAAGGCACTAGATCTCATAGGAGTCCCGCGCGAGGGCGGTGACATACCACGAGTTATGCGCAAAGTTGAAGCTGAACGAGCACAAGATATAGCTCGTGGCGTAAACTTAAAAAGTGATAACCCACATATACAATCTCGCGCCGATCAACTCTTACGAGAATCTGGCGGCGATATTCGAAACCGCTGGGACAACAATGCTAGTATTTTCTCACCTAAACGAAAATAATGTTAGGTGCTTAGTCTAGATCCTTGAGCCTACTAATATAGTCTTGTAGCTCGGCAATCGAGGCCTGGATATCGTCAAAAGCACGGTGTACCTCGCGTTTTTCAAACTCAACCCCGTATTTGCCCTGCATAAGAATCTTAAATGCGGTCACATCAAGCATGCGGTAATGCAGCTTGAGATCAAGTGATGGCCACCAATATTTGATGAAATTACGATCATTGTGGATTGAGTTCCCTGCCAGTATCGCTGGCTCGCCATCAAAATGTTCGGTGAGTAGTGTAACAAGTTCTTGCTCAACCTGCTCGCTTGGCTTGGCTTCATCGAGCTTCTGAATAAAATCATCGCGGTTTTCGGGGTAATCTTTCCACCAGATATTTTTTTGCATGCGATCCACCACCACCGCCTTATCTTGCTTAACGCGCGCCTCGTAACTGGCGAGCGTCTTAAAATCAAAATCGGTTACCTCGGCTGCCACCTCTAAAATAACGTCTTGCGCCGGATCAAGCCCGGTCATTTCTAAATCCACCCAAAACAGCTTGGTCGGCTTGGCTTTTTTATCAATCATTGCCCCCAGTATACCTGAAAATATCCTCTACACGCCAGATAAGTGTGCGACTCTTAGAATCCGACATCTTCTTTGACAATCACCACGTGTACGCGTCCGCGCGTTGCGCCGTTGTTTAACACGAGAAGCTTACTGAAGTTTGTAGAAATACCATATACTTCCTGCGCGCGCTTATCTTCGAGTGGTACTACATGTTGTTCAATTCGCTGGATGCCCTCGGCAAGGTCTTTGACGATTTTTTGTATGCCAACGACTAAAATAACCTTAGCTGCGCCATAGCTTATAGCCGGCATTTGGCTGCCGGTTGCCGAGGCAATAAGTATCTTGCCATCTTCGGTCAGCGCATGTGCGCTGCCTACATAGACATCTGCCGCCGAACCAATCTGCTTCATTTCGAGCGCCTTGTCGGGCTGCTCTTGCAGTTTCATGAAGTTGGCACGCACTGATTCGTACGGAGCCTCGTTCAGTGCTTTATCGAGTCCGGTGTCCTGTAGCGTAACTGAGGTACCAGTAAATACCTTGGCGCCAGATGGCACCTGGCTCAGCACTGCTGCTTTAGCTGCTGCTAAATCATCTACGATTACCGTGTCAACATTGTTTGCATCGAGTGTGCTCACAACTGTTTGGATTGCCTCATCTTGAGCAACCTGCATATATTCTGTCATATAACTCCTTTATTTTTCTATGATATACTTAATATAGTATTGGTACTACTCAGTATAGACCCAATACTATACTTTGTAAAGTTATGAAATTATCAGCGACCCAACCCATTGAACCAAAGACTGGCTGTATTGCCAGCGCCATGCAGATTATCGGTAACAAGTGGACTGCCTTGATTCTGCGTGATTTGTTTAGCGGGCCAAAGCGCTTTTGCGAGCTGGAAAAATCTGTTGGTACCATAAATCCGCGCACGCTTTCACAGCGACTCGACGATCTTGAGTCACACGGTATTATTAGCAAGCGCTCGTTTGCCGAGGTGCCGCCGCGCGTTGAATATACGCTCACAAAAAAAGGTGAAGACCTCTTGCCTGTCCTAAAACATATGGCACATTGGGGCAAAAAGTATTACCAAATGCCTCCGCACGAGTAGGCTAATCTTTTTTCTTATCGAAACGATCCAGGCGCAAGGCGTGAACAACAAAGTAAATGACAGCTGCTATGGCAATAAACTTTATCAGTGCCTCAATGAGGGTACCAAAGGCAAATACCTCTGAGCGATCACCAATAGCTATTGTGGTATTCAGCCCCGCCAGCCCTTCTTTACCGACAATCAAACCAACGAGCGGCACCACCACTGAGTTTACAATTTGTGTTACTAAACCAGATGCGGCAGTACCGATAGCAAGGCCGATTGCCAGCCCAACCACGCTTCGTTCGCGCATAAATGCTATGAAGCCGTCAAGCTTACCAACTGGTTTGGCAGATACTTTTTTGACCTGCGCCTTTGAACGCGCCTGAGCTGCTTTGGCTCTTGATTTAGCTACCGCCGCTTTATCTGAAACTGATTTCTTTACCATATTGTGTACTCCATTTAAGTTACATTGTATCTGGCGCTGGTATGCCTAGTACATCGAGCCCAACCTGTAATGTATTAGCATATTTCTGCACCAATGCGAGCCGCACGGCCTCGCGCGAGTCGCCAATAACCCGATTCTCTTCATAAAAACGATTGAATTGCTGCGATAACTCATATAAGTAGGTACAGATATAGTGTGGCATGAGCTCCTTTGAAGCCCGCTGCATTGCATCGCTGTATTCGCACAGCTTACGCGCTAAACTACGCTCACCTGCCTCTAGGTTTGCACCACTCATGTCGCCGCCAGACGCTTGTGTATCTGCTTTGCGTAAGATACTACGCGCCCTGGCGTGTGCGTACTGCAAATACGGTCCGCTATTGCCTTTTATGCTCACTGCTTCCTGAATATTAAAAGCAACGTCGCTTCCAATACGAACGCGTAAAAATTCATACCTGAGCGCCCCGACAACCACTGCGTTATCGCTGTTGCCTTGCTGTGCAACCGCTTGGGTAATTTGCTCAAACAGCCAACTAATTTCCAGTACATCTCCATCGCGCGAACTCATTTTACCGGTTGAAAGCATTACGGTACCAGTTGGTATATTCACTGTTACCCCCACTAACTCTGGCAGTGCAAGTTCCGCTGCTTTTATAACGCCGTTAAAATAGTCTCGTTGTTCTTCTGCGGTTACAATGTAGCTCTTGGTGGCATGCGGATAATCTTGATGCTTGAGCTGTATAAGCCCCACATCACGCGCTGCGTACAAGCCCCGCCCGCTTGAACTGACAAAGGCATTATCAAATGAGCCGTATTTGCTTCCGGGGAATACCAACGCACCGTCGTTTTCTATAAACACATCGCCAACATGCTGTTTGACGGTTTCGACTCCGAGTGTATCAGCCTGGCTTTCTAAATATCGCTTTTCAATTGGTTTATTGCCCATACGCGTAACTAGTTGGTCAATTTGTTCAAAACTCCATGTTTTACAGGTATCGTACACTGCCGCGTATACTGGGTCATCACGCGTAAATGACTGTTCTGCCAGTGCGCCAATCTCTGCCTTAGCAGCTGCATCTTCTTTATAGGCCTTGGCGCCCGCAGCATACATTTTAGACATAAATGCGTTTCGCTCTTCGGGTGCAATGGTTTGTAGCTTTTTAGGATCACCATCTACAAACTTGAGCAAGCTGTACATGCTCTTGCCAACATGCGCACCAACATCGCCATGATAACTCACGCGGTGTGTGGTATGGCCGCTCACTTCAAGCAAATTGGCGATAGTATCAGCCACAATTGCATTAAACGCGTGCCCAATATGCATCGCTTTAAACGGATTCGGATTATTTGTCTCAATTACCACCTCGCCAGTTTGCCGCGGCGGCTCTGATTGCATATCTTGCAATAAAGCAGTGTCTGTTAGACGTATGTTTAAAAAACCTGGCCCGGCAATGGTAACTTCGGTATATGCATCATCACTGCGTAATGCATCAGCAATACTCTCAGCAATATCGCGCGGATTTTTACCAACCTGTTTGGTAAGCTGTAGTGCTACGTTAGTAGCATAATCGCCAAACTGTTCGTCGGGGCGCGTTACCTCTACCTGTATATCGATACCAAAAATAGTTTTGCAAGCAGCTTGAATATCTGTCTCAATTTTTTGCTTCATTATACGTAGTATAACAGATTAGCGGACTGATCTGACCAGGCTCACCAGGCGCCACAAACAATAATATCCCAACCCAAGCAGCGCAAAATACGTGGCAGTGGTAATAAATGTCTGTCCGTGCGCCGTAGGATTTACAATCCGTTCCGAAATATCGAACAAAATACCAGCCGGGCTCGTAAGAATATCCCAAGTGTTCCATCTGAGGTCACGCCCCACATAAATTGCAAAACTAGTAGCTAAAAGAATACCAGCGACTACGCGCCAAGCACTCATACTCGGCAAATGGCGTCTCAGCTCAATATGGACAATCGCCAAGCTGGTAAACCCAAGCGCTACACCGGTGGTAATAAGTGCGGTAAACATCGCCACGTCATAGACAATATCCACCCGCTCAACATCGTATAAGTGTATGTAATCGGTGAGCATATAAAAAGTGTTCGGCAAAAACCCAAGCCATGCTACGGTCACGCTCAGCGGCAGCCAGCTCGACCACGCCCGCGTACGCAACAAAAAGCGCAGCCAGATACTCAAACCAAACGGCACCCACGCTAATATAAGGTTCCAGAGTAAATACCAATACTCCATTGAGCTATTACGCCACGCACCAATAAAGAAAAAGGCTGCCGAGCCAATGCTTGCCAGCAGAAAGAGCAACGTAACCTGTCTGATGGGCGTCGCAATTTTTGATTTCATACGTCTAGTATAGCAATGTATACGAATCTATTCGTTGAGTGCACCCTTGAATTTTTCAATCAAGTCCACCGGCGTTGGGTTTAATCCATTTAAAAGTGCAGTATAGAGTGATACGAAATCTCCGAGCGCCATTGTCCACAGTAGTTGCTGGAGCAGTGTTTCACCTTGCGGCGTAATAACTTGCGGCACCGGGCGAACACCGCTTAAAAGCCGCTCTGTCACCTCAAATCGTTTGAGCGTCCGTGGGTGCTCAAGATTACTGCGGATATCTATAACAGCGTACGGTTTATCGACAGGTTGCTTTGTCCAGCCTAAAAACTCATTGTGATTAAATTCTGGATATTGGTTAACCCACGCAACTTGTTTGGCGTTTTCGTTAAAACTAATTTTCCATTTGTACGCCACCGGATAAAATATCGGTCCGGAATAGACAACAACCGACTTGCCAATACACTCAAGAGCCAGTTGTTTAGCAGGATTATGCTCGGTTGGCACTGTTGCTACCCAAGATGACACGCTTTGTTTAATATACTCTATGCTACCTACTAGTTCATCAAGCTGCGCCTGCTCTGCCAGCCCTGCGCCAACTAATACCGTAGTGAAAGCCTTAAGCCCTGCAAGTGTTGCATATCGTGGCTGGCCGGTGTCCGGAAGTTGCAGAAACGGATAGCCTTTTTCGTGGGCAATCGCCTCAAGCTTACCGCCATATGCAATTACTACAATCGTTGCCTGCTTGGCTTCAGCTTGCTCAAGTGCCTGCAAGGTTTCTTCGGTGTTACCTGAATAGCTCGAAGCAATAAATAACGTTTTCTCTGATACATATGCCGGGATTGTGTAATCGCGCACAATCTCAAATGGCACTGCAACGCCTGGCCATGATTGTCCAACAAGCGCTGCCAATGCAGAACCGCCCATGCCGCCAAGTACCACGTTTTCATACGTTTTTTGCGATATATTAGCAAAATCTACATCGTACACATGCTCAAGTTGCTGCCACTGCCTTTCTGCGACTCCCAAGGCATCTTGTACATCACGTTCATGAATATATTTCACATCATCAATTACTGAACTCATCGTTCCTCCACTTGTGTTATATCGTGCTTATGTATTATAGTATAACGTAAGTTTATAAGGGGGAATGAATGTTTGGGCACCAAGATGATGTGATCACCCGTGATCAAAAACAAGACGCCGATGTAACGTTGCCAGACACTGCATTAGATGCACTAACTGATAGCCAAGTTGCTCCGTCGCAACATGACGATAACCACAGTAACAACACGCCAGCACAAGGCCCGCCACCCGCCTCTGATGATATGCATACGCACCAGGAAGACAAAAAACCTCATCATAAAGAGCTCGAAGAACCAGTCTCGCCAATTGAGCCAAACCGCGATGACACTGCCTTTTCTACCGTTACTTCAAGTGCACCGAGCCAAAAGCACACCGTAAAGTCGCCTTCTGATTTGCTCGACATTAAAAACGAGGCATTACACAACTTATCGCCACTTGTTGATAAACTCGACCTCGACGCAGAAGAAAAGTTTAAGACTGTTATGATGCTTATTCAGGCTTCAGATGACCAAACACTCATACCAAAAGCGTATGATCTAGCGAAAGCAATTACGGACGAAAAAGCGAAAGCCCAAGCATTGCTTGATGTCGTAAACGAAATTAACTACTTTACGCAAAAGAGCGCCAAGAAAGACTAGTTGCTAACTGAGACTAGCCGCCAGTTGCTGGTAATGTCTCAGCTGGAGCTGGCTGGTCAGTTGGGTCATCGCCAGTCCGTGGCATTGCCTGGTCCTGGTTTGCTGCGTTCTCTGCTTGCTGTTGCTTTTCGCGCTCAGCAGCTGCAGCTTTCTCTTTCTCTTCTTGCGACTGTGATCGGTTTGCTTCGGTATTTTTATCGTTATTCTCGTCTTGGGCTTGCTGGGTCGTTTGACCAGTACCCCCTGAATCGCCATTATCGGTTACGCTTCTATAGACTGCCCGAGCAAGCATAAAAACACCTAATACAAGTACTGCTACAATAATGACCACCAGAATACGTCGTAGCCATACTTGCCACAACGGCCGGTCGTAGTATTGCTCTAATTCTGTTGGAACTTTTTCTTTTGAATTATCTCTTCTAAATAACGCCATCGTAGTCACTCCTTTTTTAAAGAGTAACGCCGGTTGGGCTAAACTGCAAGCATGAGCAACATCAAACATACTAATTTGTGAACAAGAACAAATACTTGACATTTAGTACTGTGTATGATAATGTATTGTTCATGGAAAAAGATAACCTATATTTTAAAGACAGTATTGAAGCAATAATTGAACGACACACCAGTGAAGTTGCTGAATTTACTGATATGATAGAGCAGATCGAGAGCGGTCTCGGAGAAGTTGAGTTTCAAGATTATGGTCAAGATTATTTCGTTGAAAGGATAGGTTCTTTTATAGAGACCTATAATGAGAGCGAATGGGTGTCGCTTTTTGGTCCTGTGCCCGCTGCTACGAAAGAGAATACTGCTTTATCTTTATCAAAAGGTGGCTATGATAGTTTTTCTTACAACAACACGACATTTAATACTCAGGTGCTCAAAATGACCTATCAAGAAGAATCTCGTAAAATGACAAATTATTTTCTTGGCATTATACCTGAAGGCTCAACTCCTGTGACAATTGAAGACTTTCCGCTCATATTACATACGGAAGACGGAAAAATCAAAAGCATAGCAGGGAAGCTTTACGAAAAAAGCTCTAATAGCAATTATTCTGGGGAGTACGTTTATGGTGAAGATATTGTCAATGATGTCTTGACTGGAAAATCAGAAGACTTAGATCTACACAGAATGGCTTTAGGCGAGTTCTTGGAAGCATCAGAACAACTAACAACTCCAGACACTGCCAGCTAATTTTGTGACACACACGTTAATACGCACATATTAAAACAGCTCCCCATCGGGAGCTGTTTTTTACTAAACCGTAATGTAGTCTAGCTACATGCCCATCATGCCGCCGCCGGGCATACCGCCACCACCGGCAGCTGGAGCTTCTGGCTCTGGTATTTCTACTACAAGCGCGCCCATAGTCATGCCTGTACCAGCAATTGACGCTGCATTTTGGATTGCCTGCCTTGTTACCGCAACCGGGTCTACGACACCAGCTGTTTTGAGATCAACAAGCTTGCTTGGTTTATTCACATTAACACCTTGTCCTGGTTTGCCAGCTTTTACCTGCGGCAACCATTGGTCTGCATTCAGTCCAGCGTTGCTCAAGATAATACGGAATGGCTGATCAAGCGCGTTCTTAAGAATTTGCTTACCTGCCTCGATTGAGTCAGCACCTTTGACATCAATAGTATCTGCAAGGTTAACCAGCGTTACGCCGCCGCCCGGCACAATACCTTCATCTAATGCGGCTTTGACTGCTGCAACAGCGTCGTCAACGCGGAATTTCTTTTCTTCAATCTCGGTTTCGGTTGCTCCGCCCACTTTAATGACCGCAACTTTTCCAGACAACGCCGCACGGCGTTTTTCGAGATTTTCTTTGTCATATTCGCTTGTCGCTGCCGCAACCTGGTTGTTGATTTGGGCAATACGCGCCTTGAGCTCGGTTGTAGAACCTGCGCCCTCAACAATGGTTGTTTCGTCTTTGGTAACAAGTACTTTGCGCGCACTTCCTACCACATCGATATCAACATTCTCAAAGGTCATACCGCGATCATCGCTCACAACTTCTGCGCCCGTTAATACCGCGATGTCATTCAAAATATCCTTACGACGGTCGCCAAATGATGGTGCTTTGATAGCAACGGTATTAAAGACACCCTTGAGGCGGTTGAGAATCAGTGTACCAAGAGCTTCGCCATCAACATCTTCAGCAATAAGCACGAGATCTTTCTTACCCGCCTGGGCAAGCTTTTCAAGAAGCGGTAAGAATTCCTGGATTGAACTGATTTTTTTGTCGGTAATAACAATAGCTGGTTTGTCGTACACTGCTTCCATGCGTGCAGTATCGGTTACCATGTACGGGCTCACAAAGCCTCGATCAAACGTAAATCCTTCGACTACTTCACTTTCAAGTTCCAGTCCTTGGCCTTCTTCAACGGTTACGACGCCGTCTTTGCCAACTTTGTCGATCACATCAGCAATCAGGCTGCCGATAGTTTCATCGCCCGCAGAAATAGTTGCTACTTCTGCCACGCGTGTTTTTTGGCCCTGGATATCTTCACTGAGTGTACCAAGCTGTTTAATCACGTCTTGTGCTGCTGCCTCAAGACCTTTACGGAGCAGCATGGGGTTGTGCCCGGCTGCAATCAGCTTGTTAGCTTCGTGTAAGATATTGTAGGTAAGCACGGTTACTGTTGTGGTGCCGTCACCTGCTACATCATTCATTTTGTTAGCAGCTTGCTTGATCAGCTCAGCGCCAACTTTATATCCAAGCGTGTCATCGTCTTCATCAGCGATCTCAACGCCTTTTGCTACGGTAACGCCATCGTGTGTTACAGTTGGCGCGCCATATGACTTACTGATAACTACATTGCGGCCTTTCGGACCCATAGTTGTCTTTACTGCGTCATACAATATTTGCGCGCCACCGAGTACGCGGCGGCGGGCATCATCATCATAAAATACTTTCTTTGCCATCTATTCTCCTCCTATTTTACCGTTGCAAGAACGTCTTCTTCTTTAACTAAAATATATTCTGTACCATCAAGTTTAATTTCGGTAGGGCTATAACTCTTATATATAATTCGGTCGCCAACTTTTAGTTGTTTTACTTCTTTGCCTGTTGCCACGATTTTGGCAGTTTTTGGCTTCTCTTTTGCGTTATCTGGTAGATACAGTCCGCTTGCGGTTTTGCTTTGTGCCTCTTCGGCCTGCGCAACAACATAATCTGCAAGTGGTTGAATAGGTACGCTCATATAAGATATTCCTCCTCTTTAGTTTTATCTTATAGTTAGCACTGTGAATATGAGAGTGCTAACCTTCAGCACTCATAATACCTAAGTGCCAATTTACCTGTCAAGTCAACACGGTATTGCTTATGCAACATAAATGTGGTATTATCTTAGGCATTCCAGTCCACCAGTTGCCCTAGGAGAGGGGAGTACCTTAATGCTGTTGAATATCGATACTCACGAGCTCAACACCGAAGCTCATTGTGAAGAAATCGAGACAGAGCTTGCACAGAGACGATCTGTGGCTAGGCCATTTAGCAGGGTTCGATGCGAGGTCAATGAAGGCACATTTCGTATCAGCCTGAGAGATTGTTCGCGCAGAGTGCAAAGACAAGTTAAACGGCTTGTCTCCAATCACGAAGCAGTAGAAAACAAGTGCGTTTCCTATGACGGGGAATACCTTGTCTTTCAACTACGCGACATTTCCAAGGCGAACACCCTACTGAACAACATCAGCAAGCTCACTAGCTCGCCAACCGCCCTTTCGTTTCAAAGAACCAAGAAAGAGCGTGTTGCCATAAGAAGAAGGCGAGTGTCTAAAGGTCGAGAAGCGGCGAAAGACTACTTTCGTCACAAGCACCTTAAGTCACTCACCACTTAGCAGCTAGGACCGGAAGGGCGAGCCAGACGATGTGTAGTAGTAATGCTACAGGGAGCATATCGTCTGGCCGCCAGCCGGGTTTAGTGAAGAAAAAGTTTCAGAGCATTTGCTCCTTTTTCATCACCATTTCACTAAATCCGGCCACTTACACATTATTGATTATTTATAACAACTTATATCTCTTGTTTATTACATGTGTTTTTATAACACTTTAAATCTTAAATATTGCTTAAGTTTCTTAAAAGTGATATGAATAGTAATGTCCTGTAGTCTACTACGCGGGAGATAATGGTTTTGCATAAAAGACCAACAACGTACGAAGAGCTCGTCGAGCACTTCGGAGCGCACCTTGACAGCGAAAAAATGCAGATCGCCTTAAGTTGGAGCTGTACGAAAGACTATCGTTCTAGGGTCTGTAAAAAGATCCGGCGACGGTCAAAGCATATTATTGGGTCTTATGTCGACGAGTCTGGGAGGGTCATCATAAAACTCAACGACAACACAAGAAGTGATCCTCGAAGAATGATGCAATCGATACTTTATGAGTTGCACCGTATGCTCACAGAGCAGCCGCCGTATAGCTTAGAGCCACGCTCTAAGCATAAGGTTCGATATAAAAATCGGCGTCGACCGCCTCGACTGCCCTATCAAGGAGGTGTACCTACTGCATAACATGTAGACTACCCGACCCAGACAGTGCGCTTCGCACCATCACCATATACGCGAAAGCGCACTGTCTGGTTCTCGGGCTTAGTGTAGGATAAGAAGTTTATAGTTTGAGAAAGCGTCTGTCTCGCTGCCTTGCTCACTTCTATCCACTCTTACACTAAGCCTGTTATTTCCACGTTTCTGTATAATACTTAACATATGTCAGCACTCTTAAACACGCACGTACTTATGTCTGGTGCGCAGTATTTTGACGATACTGCGGCAATCAACCCGTTCATGAACAAACATATCCCGATTGACCGCGCAAAAGCCCAAGCCGAGCACGACAATATTAAAGCAGCCCTCCGGCAAGCCGGTGTACAAATTACGCAGGTTGTACCGCCACCAGATTGCCAAGATGGCGTCTATACCGCAAACTGGGCGCTCATACGTGGGAATAAAGCACTCCTCTCTGCTTTGCCTGCTGTCCGTAAAAATGAAGAAGCCTACGCCGAACGTATACTCCAAGAACTCGGCAAAGATGTTATCCGCATGCCAGACGATATTCATTTCAGCGGGCAAGGCGACGCGCTGCCCTGCGGCGACTACCTTTTTATTGGCACCGGGTATCGCACCCAGCCCAAAGCACACCAGATTATTGCTGAAACGCTCGGATATACGGTTATCGCTTTGCAAGCCGTACCACGCCGCACATGGTTTGGACGCCCAGCTATCAATAAAGACTCTGGTTGGCCAGATAGTTTTTTCTATGACATTGACCTGGCGCTAGCTGTACTTAAAAACCCTGGCACCCATGGCGAAAAAGGCCTTATCGCCTGGTGTCCCGAAGCTTTTACGAAAGAAAGCCGTAAAAAACTACATGCCTTTGATGGCGTAGATAAAATTGAGGTTTCACTCGCCGAAGCCAAGCAAGCATTTGCCTGCAATCTCGTGTCAAATGGCGAGACTGTTATTATGAGTGACGGCGCGCCCCAGTTCCAAGAAACCCTTGAAGAACGCGGTTTTATCACTATCACGCCTCGGATTTCTGAGCTGGCAAAAGGCGGCGGCTATATCCGTTGCACCACCTTGACCCTCAACAATCCATAACAGTATATAATTTGCTGTAAAATTGACATATCAGGCGTATACTGAGAAAATTTATTATACATGAGCGAGCACATGCACGAGGACACACTCGACAGAATTGCTGCTCACGAAGCTGGTGCGGATACTGCAAATCGTGAGCATGACAGGCTTGTTGCTCATATTACTCGTAGACTGCCTGACCTTACTTCTATAATTGCCGAGGCAGAGTTTGCCGAACACCTTATAGAAAAGCACCCGGGGAGCACAGCAATAAAACAAGACATGCACGAAAGAACTCGTACAGCTATTGCTGTAGCCCGATTATCAATTACTGAAAATATAGAAAGCGCCATTAAAGCACGGTATATTTCTCTTTCGCATGAGCATGCAGCCAACGAAATTCGCAAAAACACATTTCATGTAGCTCAAAACGGCCGCTCGAGTCACGGCCGCGCAAGAAGCCGTCTCGAATAGCGATCTATTTTTTCAACTTTTTCAGCGCTTTGCGCACGGTAGCAATTTCATTCCAGGCATGCTTTGTAACACGATCAGGGCTGTTATCATCTTGCTGCAGGTGCCTGAGCTCTGCGGCTCGCGGCCCGTTGCGCAGAATATCCTTTTCATGCCCTTTGCCAAGCAGTAACACGGTGTCGCCCTTTTTTGCATGCTGGCAGGCAAACTCAATTGCCGCCGTCCGGTCATGCACCAAAAATAAATCTTTATCACGCGCCTTGCCAGCTTTTTCCGCTGCCTGCGCAATCTCTTCCATAATCGCCTGTCCGTCCATATCACGGTCGTCTTCTTCGGTTACCACTACAACATCTGTGTATTTTCCAGCCAAACTCCCCTGCACTGCCCGCTTTGCCTCGTCGCGGCGCCCAGCTGAGCCAAACAATACAATCAACCGACCTTTCGCCACTGGTTTCAAATCTTTGAACAGTTTTTCAAAACTATCCGGCGTGTGCGCATAATCTACGATTACGCTAAAATTCTGACCCTCGTCTATACGCGTCATACGCCCCTCTACGCCCTCAAGCGCAGCAATGCCGCGTTCTATTTGCTTGGCACTCAAACCAACCACCTGACCCACGCCTACGGCCGCCAGAGAGTTGTATACATTAAAGCTGCCCGGTAGTTTACAGGTAATATGGAGTTTTTCGCCGCTCACCATGACGTCATACTTTACCGCGTCGGGACTAAGCTTAATATTCTCTGCCTGCAAACTGGCGGGCTCAACACCGTAGGTTAGCGGGCGCGTCACATCATCTATAAACAGCTCAGCACTCGGATCCTCAACATTAATAATCCCTGTCTTGTAGCCGCGATGATTCCGGTTAGCAAACTTAAACATTAAACGCTTTGCGTCGCGATACTTTTCGAACGTACCATGGTAATCCAAGTGCTCGTGCGTCACGTTCGTCATAACTGCAATCGAAAACGGAATACCCCACACCCGGTGTTGCGCCAAGCCATGGCTCGTCACTTCCATGACGAGCCAATCTACTTTGTTGTTACGCATATACCGCAAACGGCGCATCAGGGTCGGCACGCCAACGCTCGTCATATGCTCTTTTTGTGGCTTGATGTCTTTGCCAATGCCATATGCTACCGTAGTCATCAGCGCCGCCTTGTAGCCCGATTCCACGAGCATGCGGTGAATAATAAAGCTGGTGCTGGTTTTACCGTTAGTACCGGTCACACCAATGACTTTCAAATCCCGTGCCGGAAACCGGTAGATCAGGTTAAATAGTATCGCCTCTGCCAAGTGTCCAGCTGGCTCGATAATCTTAAATATTTTTTTAGGTATAAGCTTTTTTATGATTGTTCTAAAGTGCATCCTGCGCTTAGTATACCGGTTCTACCCCGCTGGAAACAACAAATCAGCCCCAGCGCGTATAGGCGCAGGGCTGATTCAGGCTTGATTAGAGTTACTTAAGCTTATTCAGGCTTCAGATTTGTGAGAGGGCTACTAAGACTTGCTCTTTGAAAGCTCATCAATCACTTCCTGTGGGATCGTAAATTCGTAGCCAACTGGCAAGCGAGCTGCTTCAAGCTCAGTAATGCCTTGGTGCTTGAGTACTGCGTCCTTCACCGTATCAATATTCACATCTGTCGCTGGGATATTATGCGCTTGTAAATACTCAGCTGATTTATTCCAGATGTTCTCGCCTGGATCAAGTGTCATGGTTGCTGACACGGTCTCGTGCATAGGCGGTTGCGCAAGCTCAGCATGCATTGCAGCTGGTGGTTGCATATCTGCCGATGCTGGCACATCAGGTGATAACTCTAGCCCAGACGGTTGGCTGTAAAGATCCCAGCCCTCTCCGTTATATGAGGACGCGCTATCTCCGCTTGGTACTGTTTCAAGCATATTATTACCTGACTTCTGCGTTGCATAGAGTGCAAGCCCTACTGCTGCGGCACCTACTGCGCCTGCAAAAATCTTACGCCGCGTACCTTTTTCTTGGTCGGTGAAATATTCTTTGGGATTGAGCGCCATAGTCGTTAACTCATAGCGAGCCTTGTTCCAAGCGCGCTTCAGGCGGCCTCTCCAACCCTTTTCACGAACTTCCAGATCAGTTGAATACTCGCTGTCATCAGTAACCACTGGCACTATTTCTGTCGTTGGTTCAGCCCCAGCGCTATCACTATCATCGCTAACATCTGCTGCTGAAGGCGTAGGCTCGATCGCATCCTTGGATTTAGGAGGCTCCTCTGCAAACCCGCGCCTAAATTCATTGGCAGCATCAAGTGTTTTTTGCGTACTTTCTTGGGCTTTTTCCTTGCGATCAGCAGTTTCCTGCTTGAGGTCATCAGTATCAACCGCGCTTTCGCGGTATTCCTCGCCAAGCGTATCTGCAACGTGTTGCTCCGCTGCCTCGTTCATCTCATTCTTAAATAGCTTCATGTAGTTTTCGCCGTGCTTGAGCTGTTGAGCCTGCAAGAAAGCATCTTTTGTCTCTTGTCGCTTCGTAAGTTTCTCGTTATGTGCGGTAACCACTTCTTTTTCAGCGGCTCGTTTTTGAGCAATATCACTGTTCACAAGGCGTGCAGTAATAATATCTGCAACACCCTGAACATGAGCAGCCTGTTTTTCTTCATGTTGCGCCAAAGTGTCTGACCAATCCCGCGGCAGCTCCAACTCTTTTGGTATTTCACCGTTATCAAGTGCTTCGAGCGCAGATTCGTGGGCGGCGTAATTATCCTCGTTAAGCCCCCCTCTATCCGCTGTATTTGAGTCTTCAAAATCTATATCACCGTAGACTGCCTCTATTTGCCTAGTATGTTCCATATCAGCCTGATTCTCTGGCTGGTTCTGTACGTTGTTGGGTAATTGTTCGCTCATAATATATTCCTTTATAATGGTTTTTTGTTTTTGTTTACACTAGCTATATACTAGCAAATTATTGACAATTTGTCAAGCATTATCATGATTTATTGTTATTATGTCAAATATATATTATGTATTTTTGCTACACTAGTAGTGATGATTATTCTTGGGATCGAAAGCAGTTGCGACGAAACAGCGGTTGCTCTTGTAAAAGATGGTGAGGAGCTGTTGGCGCATGTGGTGGCATCGAGCATGGATTTACACGCGGCGTACGGCGGTGTGGTGCCCGAAATTGCGGCACGCAGCCATATCGAGGTGATACTACCAACGCTTACACAGGCATTTGGGCAAGCTGGGCTTGATTGGGGCGCTGTTGATGGTATTGCAGTCACCTACGGCGCTGGCTTGGGCGGTTCGCTGCTGATAGGCATAATGACGGCTCGAACGCTGGCGCTTATAAAAAATAAGCCCCTATACGCTATTAATCACGTAGAAGGCCATGTCTATGCTAATTTTATAACTAAAACTTCCCTGCCCGGCTATATATTACCGGCTGAGCAACCGAAATTTCCGCTATTAGCGCTAATTGTCAGCGGCGGGCACACGCAGCTTGTGCTGTTTCGGGATCATTTTGACTATACGCTGCTTGGGCAAACGCGCGATGACGCCATTGGCGAGGCTTTTGACAAGGTAGCAAAAATTATTGGCCTGCCCTACCCTGGCGGCCCGAGTGTCAGCAAAAAGGCGCTCGAGGGTGATCCGCGAGCATTTTCACTACCTAAAGCCCGGCTCGAAGATACCTATGCATTTTCGTTTTCTGGGCTTAAAACAGCGGTACTACGGCTTGCCCAAGAACAAATCGGCGAAGACTTCACTTTCCCTTCTACCAAGCTGCCTGAACGCCTTTCAGAAGCC
>CAYTIU010000005.1:22588-31984 GCA_964438085.1 uncultured Candidatus Saccharibacteria bacterium
CTGATATCGCAGCAAGCTTTCAGCGTGTGGCTATAGAAACAGTCGTAGATAAAACTCTTACGGCGTACGAGGAGTTTGCCCCACAAAGTGTCGTTATTGCTGGCGGTGTGGCTGCCAACCAAGAATTGCGCCGCCAGCTTGCTGAGCGTTTACCTGTACCGATTGCTTATACTGACCCAAAACTCTGTACCGATAACGGTGCCATGATCGCTACGCTAGGATGTTTTAAGGCTCTACAT
Organism: uncultured Candidatus Saccharibacteria bacterium; assembly: GCA_964438085.1. Classification (GTDB taxonomy): domain Bacteria; phylum Patescibacteriota; class Saccharimonadia; order Saccharimonadales; family UBA4665; genus CALBGR01. The sequence continues at coordinate 22,828 of CAYTIU010000005.1, forward strand.
AACCAACCTATCGCCGATCCGTATGCGTTGGAAATCCAACCGAATCTTTCGATGTAATTTTTTGTAAAATTTAACCAAAATTTAATTGTATTACGTTGTAAAACTTGTTATGCTTTAAGTACAAAAACAAAAATACCGAGGTAATTCCTGCGACCTAATACTGCAGACGCACTTTCCGCACACACAACCAAACAACAAAAGATATTAAGGGACAGTTTTATAGAGGGCTTTAACAGATAAAGCTTTGTATTAAGTTGCTCTGGATTCACGTGAAATCTTAAATCTTAATTTTTTAAGATATCCTCTACAAAACAGTCTCAAGTGGGGGTAAATATACAGATTTTTCGTTATATAAAAATCGTGCTGATATGTAGTTTCGACTTGAGCTGCCCAAGTCTCATCAGTGGCTCTGCCAGACTACACTCCTAACCATAACTCAACCCTTACAGGGAGGAATGGCACAGGCCACGAGATAATCGTGAGGAGCTTACCTGTTTTGGTACGAGTTCTGCCGAGGGTCCTTGTGGCGGCGAAGGGTCAGGATCGGGATCAGGGTCATCACCTCCGTTATACCAGCCTTCACCGTTATCCGGATACCATTTTTTTGTAATGATATCTATCGAGAAGAATACCAACATAGCCCCGGTAGCGACAAAAATCGCCAGGATTAAGCCAGCAAACGGGGGAGCGGCTATCTTCATAGAAGCTACAAGGAGCAAAAGTAGCACATACGTAATAACGATCTGCATACACCCCCAAGCAATTACGCCGACTACCTGATACGGCTTGCGCCATGCTAGTGCTCGGCCAATAACCGGTATGGCGGCAAGGTTGGCTATGCCAGGCACGAGAAACGCAAAACACAGCAACATATAGAATATCCATTGATGCAACATGTTTTCCTTTCAGCCGGTTGTTAACGATCAGAACTATGGTTACTATAAGTATTTATATAACATTTGTCAATGTTATAACAGAGGTGGTATACTAATACTAATGAACCTGCCAAAAACGTACGAACCGCAAGAATATGAGTCGGATATATATGCCCTATGGGAGAAGTCCGATGCTTTTGCACCGCGTGGGACAGGGAAGCCGTATAGTATAGCGGTACCGCCACCAAACGCCAATGGCGATCTCCATTTAGGTCATGCGCTTACACTGGCGCTCGAGGATATTGCGATTCGCTATCATCGGCTGCGCGGAGAACGGGCGTTATTGATACCAGGTGCTGACCATGCTGGTTTTGAGACACAAGTAGTATATGAGCGAAAATTAGAGGAAGCAGGGAAGAGCCGTTTTGATTTTACTCGAGAAGAGCTCTACAAACAGATTTGGGAATTTGTAGCTGAAAATAGGAGTAATTTCGAAAATCAGTACCGACGGCTCGGCGCCAGTGTTGACTGGAATCATTACACCTTTACGCTTGATGACAAGATTATCAACCGCGCTTATAAGACGTTTAAGAAAATGTGGGATGATGAACTTATTTACAGAGGTGAACGGCTTGTTAACTTCTGTACGCACCACGGCACCGCTTTTGCTGACATAGAAGTTGAGTACAAAGAAGACAAAGGGCATTTGTGGCATATTCGCTACCCGCTGACTGACGGCTCAGGCGAGATTGTAATTGCGACAACTCGCCCAGAAACAATGCTCGGTGACGTTGCCGTGGCGGTACACCCTGACGATAAGCGATACAAGAAGTTTGTAGGCAAGACTGTTAAGCTACCATTAACTGAACGGGCAATCCCAATTATTATTGATGATTTTGTTGACAAAGACTTCGGTACAGGTGCTGTTAAAATTACACCAGCACATGATCCTAACGACTTTGAGGCAGGTGAGCGCCACGATTTACCGAAAATAAACGTTATTAGCCACGAGGGACGTATGATGGACGTGCCAAAGCCTTATCTTGGTTTAACAGTGGCTGAGGCGCGTAAAGCGGTAGTGGCTGACCTGAAAAAGCAGGGGATGCTCTTAAGGACCGAAGATCACACGCACAGCGTAGGGCATTGCTATAAGTGTGATACGGTCATTCAGCCTCTCCTGCGTGAACAGTGGTTTGTAGATATGGAGCCGCTTGCTAAGCGTGCAATTAAGGTGTTAGAGGCCGGGGAAATCACGTTTTATCCTGAAGCAAAGAAAAAACAGCTGATTGCATATCTTAAGCAGCTGAAAGACTGGAATATTAGCCGACAAATAGCATGGGGTATACCAATTCCGGCATTTCAGAATGTCGACGAGCCAACCGATTGGGTGTATGACGAAGACGTAACTGAAGAGATTATTACAAAAAATGGTAAAACCTATCGCCGCGACCCTGACGTGTTTGACACCTGGTTTAGCAGTGGCCAGTGGCCATTTGCGATTCTAAACTACCCTGATACGCAAGAACACGCTGAATTCTATCCGTTAAGCCTCATGGAAACTGGTTTTGATATCTTGATGCCATGGGTGTCCCGCATGATCATGCTGGGGCTATATATTACTGATACTGTACCGTTTAAGGCAGTGTATTTGCATGGGCTTATTCTGGACGGGCAGGGGCAAAAAATGAGTAAAAGCAAGGGAAATGTAGTTAATCCGCTTTCTGTCGCCGATAGGTACGGTTCTGATGCGCTACGCATGGGTATTATTGCTGGACAATCAGCAGGTAATAACCAGCCATTTGTTGAAAGTAAACTGATTGGTGCGCGTAATTTTGCCAATAAGCTCTGGAATGTGGCACGATTTATCGAAAATATCACCGGGAGCAACTACACACCAGAGACACTCAAACCGCACGCTGCAGCTGATCACTGGATATTATCTAAGTTGCAAAGCGTTACAGATGAACTTGCGCAAGACTTAGAGCAGTACCGGTTTAGCGAGGGGTATGAACGGATTTATCATTTTATCTGGGACGATGTGGCGGATTGGTATATTGAAGCGTCTAAGGCTGAGCCCCATGAAGCGATGCTTGCCTATGTGCTGGAAAGCGCGCTGACACTGGCGCACCCGTTTGCTCCATTTGTGACAGAAACTATCTGGCAGGCACTTGGTTGGCGCGATGAACTGTTAATTTCACACCACTGGCCAGAGGTGCCTGCTTTCAGTAAGCAGTCTGCAGCAGATTTTGAGGATATTAAGACTATTGTTACCGAAGCTCGTTACATAACGAAAGCGCTCCGTAAAAAAGACTGTGTCCTCTACTTTGATGATGCGCCGCTTTTGGCAGAAAACAGCGAGCTTATTGCGCGTTTAGCACACCTTGCATCGGTAGAGGCAGCCGAACAGGGCAGTGGGCTTTATTTAACGCAGTCCCACTACATGGCCTGGCTGGATATTGACCAAGCAACCGCCCAGAAATACCTTGGCGAACTAGAAGCAAAACGAGGCAGACAAACAGTGGTAATTGAGCGCCTGAAAGCTCGTTTGAGTAATACGTCATACACAAAAAATGCACCAGAAGCGGTGGTAGCGCAAACGCGCGAACAGCTAAACGAAGCTGAAGCGCTCCTCGAGAGCATTAACCGCGAGTATGAGCGGTTTAGCAGCTAAACGTAGCTACTACTCGCCGAAGGCGAGAGCTTGGCGAATGGTGTCGATTGACCCTTCGGAATGATAAGCGTCAAACCAGATGGTATGCCAGCCATATTTTTTAGCGGCGATAAGATTAGAGCGTAAATCATCAACAAACAGAATCTCTGAGCCGGGTACATTGGCTTTCTGCTGGGCAATCTCGTATATAGCTGGCTCGGGCTTCATAGCCCCTACGATTGATGAATCTATAATAACGTCGAATTGTACTGGCGGGATTTTTCCGCGTGCCTGAAGGGCTTCTACGAAGCCAGGCATGGTATTTGTCAGCAGCCCGATCTGGTAATGTTGCTGTACCCATCCTAAAAGCTCTGCCATACCTGCAATTGGCTGTACGGTATCAAGATAATATTCCATCCAGTCGACTTCCATATTAAGCCGCATGCTAAGCGCCTGGTTTAGCTCCTCTACTGTTTTCTCACCCCGGTTAATTGGATCGTCATAATCCCAGAAAATCGCCTCTATAATGTCGACTGGCACGTTACTTTCTTTAGAAAGCCTGCTAAACGCATAGTGCGTGAACTGCACCAAACAGCCGTTGACATCGAAATATGCAAAACGTACCCCGCGATTGGAGGTTTTTTTGGTGTTTTGGGCACCTATAATTGGAGACATTCCCATAAGTGCGTCGAGGCTACTGTGAGTTGCTGCCGCGATATTTTGAACAGTAAAAATAGAGGGAGCTTTAATAGCGCCGCGCTCGATCTTTGCAAGGGTAGAGTAGCTAATATTCGCCTGCTGGCAGAGTTCCTGCTGTGTCAGCCCTGCTTGCTTGCGCGCTTTTTGAAGGCGTGCACCAAGTGCTTTTTCGGGATCTTTGGTATCTGTTTTTACGGCTGCCACCGCTGTTTCTTCAACCACACCCTCTTGATCCCTCATGCAACTCCCTTATGTTTATATAAGAGCAAGATTATACAGATGACACGCACTCTATACACCCCGCCCTTCAGTTATAGCCGTATTATACTCATTTTTACGCAAAAAACCAAGAAAACATGTATTAAAAGGCTAGTTATTTGAAGGAAGAATTGAGCCCATAAGTGTCCATGACACAAAAAATACAATAATACCCACCACCGCAGTTACAATAATATCGCTTTGAGCAATACCGCCTGTTCGGCGCGTAATTTTAGAATATGTCCACCCTGACACGCCTATAGATAAAAAGAGAGCAACAACTACTTCTGACATACTTTTAAGTATACTGGCTCCGCGCTAAAATGCTACTTCTTTTGCGACGGCCGCGAGCTGTTCATGGTCAGGCTCAGCCTGTAAGTCGGGAGTGTGGCGAAACTCTTCAACGGTAGAGAAGGGGATAAGGTGTATATGGGCGTGCGGCACATCAATGCCAATAACTTGCTCACCGATATAGGGTACCTGTAACACCTTTTTTAGGTGCTGGGCGACCTTTTTACTGGTCGCCATGACTGCCTGGTAGGTTTCATCGTCTAAATCCCATACGAATTCTATCTGTTTCTTTGGTATGACAAGCGTGTGCCCGGGCTGGGCTGGGTGAATGTCTAAAAATGCCAGCGTGTGTTCGTCTTCGTACACTTCATAGCAGGGGATTTCGCCCTTAATGATTTTAGTAAAAATGCTTTCTTCCATATGCCTTAGTATAGCGCACGCCAAGAATAGCACGACTTTAGCTAGACAGGAAAGTGTGGTAAACCTAAAGAATGAAAAGCCTAAAATTGATACTAGGATGTTTCGTTGTCGGTGCGCTTGTAGCACTCATCTATTACGGTTTTGAGGCAAGCGTGCGGCACTCTATTGATTTTATATGGAATACACTGCTGGACACGAGTGATAAACGGCTGCGTGTAATCCCGTTGACACTTATCGGCGCACTGTTATTTTTTGGTTTGCAGCACTACCTTGACCCAAAATCTGAAAAACGAGAAGCCAGGGGGCTTGGAGGCGGAGTAGATGAGCCGACTTTTAGGAATTTAGTAACGATACTTTTCATAGGTTATTTTTCATTGCTGGCAGGGGCTTCGCTCGGTCCTGAAGCCGTGCTTGTACCAGCGTGTATGGTTGCGGGAGCATTGGTGGGCAAGAAAGCTTTCAGGGATAAAAAATCCACCAATATTCTTGCTGCTGCTGGGCTTATTGCCTTGATGGCATCTTTTTTTCATTCGTTTTGGGTTGGATTGCTGGCACTTTTCTTGGTCAAGAAAGAGGCAAAAATTGCAATTACAGCGCCTTTGGTACTTATAGCGATAGTTTCATCTGCAAGTGCGGCATATACGCTGAATCTTATAAGCCCGTCCGAGAGGTACTTGATTTTGCCGCATATAACCTGGAAATTAGTTGTTGTTGATGTCTTATTTGGCGTTATTTTATTGGCAGCTGGATATCTGGCTACGTTTGGATTGAAGTATAGCTACAATCTTATACTAAGGCTCCACGCAAAGATGCGCAGTACTTCTTGGTGGCAGAATGCCCTGATAGCAGGGAGCGGGCTAAGTATTTTGTACGTACTTGGTGGAACGCTGGTGCAGTTTACCGGTAACGAGTCGATTGTACCAATGCTGCAACAAGCCTCGACCCTTGGATTTTTAGGGTTGATTTGGATCTTGTGTATAAAAATAGTTGTTATTGGGTGGTCTAAAGCAATGGGCTACAGAGGCGGATTGGTGTTCCCTATGGTTTTTGTAGCGAGTACGCTTGCAGCTATTGCACAATCTGCACATAGTGACGTAGGGTTCGGTGCTGGCCTGGTGGCTGCACTTATTGGTATTTTGGCCGCAGAGCGGAAAGCAAAAATCTTGTTTTAATATGCCGCTTTGTTATACGCCGGTGATAAAGCTATCGACATCGGCAGCGATAACTTTTGGCTGGTCTTCGCGGCGGCTGCTATACTGCGGTACGCGTAAATAAAAAGTGGTGCCTTTGTTGAGTTCGCTTTCGAGCCACACTTCGCCTCCCAGCCGCGCTGTGAGCTTCCGCACAATATACAACCCTAGGCCAGTACCTTCGGTTTCGCGCGTGCGGTAATCTTCTGAGCGATAGAATTTATCGAAAATCCTTTGCTGGTCAGCCGTACTCATGCCCTTGCCGTTATCGGCTACGCTTATCATAACGCCACCGCCATGATCATCTGGTGCTACCCCGATAACTACACTACCACCATTTGGCGTATATTTAATAGCGTTGGTCAAAAAGTTAACCAAAATTTCTACTAAACGGAATTTGCTGGTTACTACTGGTTTTACTTGCGGATCTATCTGGTGGGACAGCGTAATCTGTTTGTCTTGCGCTTGCGGCGTGTAGTCAGCTATGAGTGTAGTAACTACTTCGCCAATATTGATGCGTTCCAGCTCTACGTCAAGCAAGCCTTTATCTGCCTGGTCGAGTGTGGTCAGGTCAGACACTATGGCACTGAGCTGCCGGACGCTTCGATAGGTTTTCTTGAGCAGTACAAGCGTTGCCTCGGGTAGTACCTCCTCATTTTGAGACATTGCCAGCGACAGGTTTCCTTCTGCCAGGGCAAGGGGAGTTTTAAGCTCGTGCGAAGCCAGCGATATAAACTCATTGCGCTCATCTTCGAGCGTTTTTTGCTTGGTGATATCCCGCGCCATAATGATAGTGCCTTGCGGATTTCCAGCCACCTTAAACGGTGTTAAGCGCACTTCTAACGAGAGTGTTTCGTTTGCCCGTTTTTTTACTAAGTCATCACGTAAACTATCCTGCTCCGGAGAGCCATCGGCAAAAAGATGTACGTCTTTACCGGTCGTATCCTGGAGCGTTACCACATCATCAAACGGCCTACCTATGAATTCTTGGAGGTTGAATATACTGCTTGCAGCCGTGTTAGCAAGGCTAATAACCCCTGAAGAGTCAACCACGACAACCGCATCGCCCATGCTATTGACTAGCGATTCAAGCTGACGCCTTTCACGCTGGACTGCTGTGTTAAGGCGGCGCAGCTCATTACGTTCTTCTCGGTCATCTTGCGTAAGGCGTAAAACATAGTAGCCAATGACGAGCATAAGTGCGAATGAGGCAATCGCCAGCGGCCACTCCCGCACACTCAGGCTAGAGAAATATATGAGCGCAGCTATGATAACAGCTTCAACTGCGCCAACAATAAGTAAACCTTTAGCGCCGTACCAGTAGGCGGCACTCATGATAATCGGTACCAGCAATATAATATACGGGCTTTTGATGCCGCCCGTTATGCAAAGCACGAGAATAGCGAATAAAATATCGACCGCGATAATAGTTATAAATGACTTGAAAACCGGTACTTTTGAGAGCGGCGTCATGCGTAGCAGGTTGTATACAATTGCTGCAACCAAAAGTCCGAGTATGATGAGTTTATTGTCTTGCAAGTCCCAAAATGACGCAGCAACTATGGCAATAACAAGCCACCGAACAAGCTGCGTTATACCTTCAAAGCTACTGCGCTTTGACGAAAGAGAAGATTGGTTAGCAGATGGATTATTCATACGCTCTTTACACTGTATCGTACCATAACCGCTATGGCTAGGTGTCTGGCATTATGATTTGGTATTATAAGTATTAGCTATGACGCCATTTTCAGAAATCCCAATTAACTCCCTGGCATGGATGTTCGGTGCGGTTGCGTGTTTTGCGCTGTTTGTTCGAAGTATCATCGTTTACAAGAGATCTTATAGCCCTTTGACAAAATATATCTGTTGGTTTGCCTTTTTGATTACGCTTTGTTTAATATCGTTTGGCTTTCCAGCTTTGTTTACGCTTGAGAATAGGCCGCTCCATCTGAGTTATATTATTGGCGAATTTTTTATGTATTTGGCGTTTATACCGCAGGCCGCAATCTTATGGGCGCTGGTGCTGCGCAAATATATGCCGATTTATGCCATAACTATACCGGTGGGAATTATTAGTATGGCAACTTGGCTGTATGCCACGCCAAACTCGGTTTTGACTTTGCGGGGTAATTTTATAGATTATAGCGAGCCGGGTATCTGTAGTTTTTCGATGGCAATGCTTTTTATTACCATGTTTATACCAGTTGGCTATCACTTTATGAAGGCAACATTTCGGCAAAGCGGCTTTAAAGACCGGCTGATTACGTTTGTTCTTGGCATGGTGTACGCTGGTGTGGGTATTTCGACAAGCCTAAGTTTATTTATCAATGGGCACGGGACAAGCCCGTCTGCTTCTGTAGGAAACTTGTTCTTTTTCAGCTTCTTATTTATTGCAATTGTGTGGCCGCGCCGCGTGGAGGCAAAATCTGTCTTGCCAGAGATACACCAACCCCAAACCCTGCCGAGTACTGGTGTACGGTAAGTACTAGGCGCTTGGCGGAGAGAGTGGGATTCGAACCCACGGAACCGCTAAACGGTTCACTTGTTTTCGAGACAAGCCAGTTCAACCACTCCTGCATCTCTCCGTATCTGTAAAATATTATATCACTAGGTAAAAGGAGTGATAGATGAGGCAGCACGCGCTAAGGCTAGTAATTATTTGTTTTTTATGCTAGAATTACCTCTGTTGCATTTTGCATTTTTGCGAGAAATCACATATGCACCCGTAGCTCAGCTGGATAGAGCGTTGGCTTGCGGAGCCAAAGGTCGTAGGT
>CAYTIU010000006.1:0-4811 GCA_964438085.1 uncultured Candidatus Saccharibacteria bacterium
TCACACATATGGATGCACTCGGGCAGGATTTTTATCTTCGTATTAGCCATGAGTTACCGCTCAAGCGCTTATTGGTTGCCGGATTTGAAAAAGTATATGACATTGGTCCGCGGTTTCGTAATGAAAACTATTCAGACGAGCATTTGCCAGAACACGTAGCAATGGAATGGTATTGGGCGTACGCCGATTGGAAGCAGGGCATGCAGCTTACACAGGAGATGGTACGATATATTGCCGATAAAACGTGGGGCACGCGTGCGTTTACGCTGGCTGATGGCTCAGAGATTGATTTAGGCGCCGATGGTGCTGATTGGCCAGAGATTAGCTTTGTTGGGGTTATTAAAGAAATATATGGGCTCGATGTATTCACCTGTAGTCTCGATGAGGTCAAAGAGCAACTCGCAAAACATAATATAGAAGTTGAGCAGACCGAAAACCGATCACGCGGTATTGATAAGTTATGGAAGAAAATACGGGCTGGCATTGCTGGACCAGCGTTTTTGGTTGATGTACCTGACTTTTTGCAGCCGCTCGCAAAGGTAAATAAAGACGACAACCGCATGAGTGAACAATTCAACTTGCTGCTTGGCGGTACAGAGGCAAGCAAAGCGTATTCTGAGTTGAATGATCCGCTTAAGCAGCTTGAGAACTTTAAAGAGCAGCAAAGTATGCGGGACGCTGGCGATAGCGAAGCAATGATGCTTGATATTGATTATGTAGAAGCACTCGAATATGGCATGCCGCCGGCGTGTGGTTATGGCAACAGCGAGCGGCTCTTTTGGATGCTCGAAGGTGTCACAGCGCGCGAAGGCGTGCCATTCCCACAACTTCGCAGCGAAATAGACGAAGTCACTAAAACAATTTATCCAGATATTAAGTTTTAAAACAAGAAACGGCTGGATTAACAGCCGTTTTTATAGCGTGTAATTGAATACTACTTATGAATCTGATGAATCTTTAGTCTTTGTAGGTTTTGCTGCTGGCTTCTTACCAAGATAGGCATCGCGTATTTGGAAGAGTAGGTAACCGCCAATAATGAAGCCGATTACTGTACCAATAAAGCCACCGAAACCACCACCGTAGTTATTGATAAATATTCCCACAATACCGTAGAGGACATTTAATAATAGTGCGTAGAACAACAGATTCCAGCCGGCTTTTTTACGATTTTTCAGTGGTGAAAAAGCAAGAATATATAGTACGCCCATTATTGCAATAATGATCAGTGAAGCCCAAAGTGCCGCACTCCATCTACTTGTCGAAACAGGGTCTACACCAAACGCAGCGCCCCATTGGTTGACAGTATCGATGTACCTGCTTGCTGTGTTTGCCCAGTGCCAAATACCCCATGCACTCCACAGGCTAAAGATACCGCCAAGAAGTGATAGGTAAGGGACGTATTGCACCAAAAAATCCTTAAAACCTTTTGGAAGCTCTGGTCCGTTTTTAACGAATAGTTCGTTTAGTTGCGTTTCGAGCTGGTCTGTTGGACTAGCCATAATAACATCTCCTATATATTACCTTTATTAACCATAAGCGTATGCTTATTTCTACACTTTTGCAAGCAGATTTTACTGTTCTGCTTATAATTTACTAACCATATGCGTAGAAAAGATGATATAGTGGCGGTATGGCAAAGAAGAAAACAACTCAAGCAGCAGCAAAAACTAAAAAAAGTACTCCAAAAACAGCAAAAACGAAAGTAACAATACGCAAGCAAAGCGTAACAGCAGGTTCGCTCAAACTTTGGAATAAATGGCTCACCGTTTTATACGCAGCCCAAGGAATCGCTATTGTTATTATCGGTGTGGCTTATACTGCGCCAGTAACAACGAGCTTTTTAACAAAAGATACACTGGCTAGCAAAGCAGGTGAGGATCCGGTGCTTGCGCCTGCAATTCGCCACTTATTTGATGTTAATATTCTCTATGTTCTTGCAGCAACGCTCCTTATTGCGGCTATAACGCATCTTTTACTCGCAACAGTTTTGCATAACCGCTACGAAAAAGAACTTTCAGCAGGGGTCAACCGTGTGCGTTGGGCAGGGTATGGCGTAGTGACGGCAAGCGTTATGACAATTATCGGGCTTTTGGTTGGCGTGTACGACGCCTCATTACTAGGTGCACTTATTATATTAGTACTTCTTGCAAGCTTATCCGGTCTTGCAGTAGAAGTGTATAGCCAGGGCAAAACCCGGCGCCGGCTCGCTGCTGTTATCGGTAGCATAGCAGCGGTTACACCATGGTTAGTGTTTGGCGGTTTCATTACAGGCGCAAATGTATATGGCAGCGGTAATATCCCTGCATATGTATACGGTGTTGTATTTAGCGTGTTTGTACTGTTTGCAGCGTTTATGATTGCACAACTATGCCGTTACAAAAAAGTCGGCCAGTGGGCTGATTATCGGTACGCCGAGCGTATGTATAGCGTCATTATTTTCGTAACGCTTACTGCACTTACTTGGCAGCTCTATGCTGGCATCTTACGCCCGTAATATATAGCTTCTGAGTTTACTCGTTATAGCTTATACTAAGTAGATGAAAACTATCATCTTTGACTTTGATGGGACGATTGCGGATAGTTTAGGGCTTGTCATTGAGATTTACCGCGAACTTACCAATGATACACGTAAATTTACAGAGGAAGAGTACGAAGAATTCCGTAAATTATCAGCCCGCCAAGTAGCCCGAGCAATTGGTGTTTCGTGGTGGCGTGTACCGTTATTACTGCGAAAAGGACGCAAAATTATGCGCCAGCGCCTGGGCGAGGTCGAGGTTTTTGACGGTCTACCAGAAGTTATAAAAGAATTGCACGGCGAAGGGTATAATCTACAAATTGTTTCCTCAAATAGTGCGAGCAATGTGCGTAAATTTCTTAAAACACATAAACTTGACGAATATTTTTCAAGTATACGTGGAGACGTTGGGCTATTTGGCAAAGCAAAAGTCCTAAAACAGATCATTAAAAAAGGTAATCTTAACAAAAATGACACCTATTATATTGGTGATGAGGCACGAGATATTGTGGCAGCAAAAAAAGCGGGCGTAAAGATGGTGGCTGTAGAGTGGGGCTATAATCATAAGAATCTGCTCGAAATGCTATTGCCATATGCAATGGCAGATTCGCCCAAAATGCTGCTTAAGATACTCTCAGAAAAAGCGAACCAGTAGGCTATACTTACAGATAATGGAAAACATTACAATTGAGAAAATGGTTCATGGTGGACAAGGCCTTGGAACGCTTGAGAGCGGACAAAAAATATTTGTCTGGAATGCATTGCCGGGCGAAAAGGTACGAGCACGGATTATCAAGAAAAAGCGTAGTTATGTAGAGGCGATTGCCGAAGAAATTATAGTTGCTTCGCCGGAGCGCATACAGCCAATCGAAGAAAATTATCTTGCAACCAGCCCGTGGCAGATGATGACGTTTGCGGCTGAAAATACATATAAAAAAGAAATTGTCGCCGAGCTTTTTGCTCACGAGAAGATTAATTTACCATCACATGGTGACGTTTTGCGTGACGAGAGGCAGTGGCAGTATCGAAACAAGATGGAGTATTCTTTTTGGGGCGATGATGATGGCTTGCATTTGGCACTGTATCGGCGAGGCACACATGGGAAGCAAATTGTACAGGGAAGCCAGCTTGCATTACCGGCTGTAGATGCGGCAGCGCAAGCGGTGCGTGCCGAGCTGCAAAAGCAGGCAGTGCGGGCGGGCGATCTCAAGACAGTGATTGTACGTTGCAGCCAAGACGGTAAAGCGGTAGCAAGTTTGTTTGTAAAGCCTAAAACATTTCCAACGCTCAAGCTACCAAAAGAGCTGCAGGGGCTTCGTGTGTATCACTCGAATCCAAAAAGCCCAGCATCAGTACCAACAACATTATTATACGAACTAGGTGATACAACGCTCGAAGATAGTCTATTGGGCAAAAAATTTACGTATGATGTTGATTCATTTTTCCAGGTGAATATTCCTGTGTTTGAAAAGGCGCTGGCATCAATAAAACAAGCATGCACAGAGCCAGCTATTACAGATATGTACGCCGGAGCCGGCAGTATTGGCTTAAGTGTGGCTACTAAAGCAGTGAACCTTATTGAACTAGACCCAGCATCGGTGCGCATGGCGCAATACAACGCAAGCCAAAGCGGGCTAGAAACGGAAGTTATCGAGGCTTCAACCGAAAAAGCGCTTACCTATATTACAAAAGATAAGCCTGTTATTTTTGACCCGCCGCGGGCTGGTTTGCATAAGAAAGTTGTTGAACAAGTGCTAGCAGAGAAACCTCCAAAAATAATATATCTCAGTTGCAACCCGGCAACCCAAGCGCGCGACCTGGCACTACTGCAAGAACAGTACATTATTGAATATTTTGAAATATATAATTTCTTCCCACGCACGCCACACATTGAAACACTAGCTGTGTTAAAGCGGAAATAACGGTATACTAAGAGGAATGGCTAATAATTATTGGAGCGAGCGGAGCAAGCCGTACAAACCGGGGCAGAAAGATGCGTTTAAGGTTTCGCGGTCAAAAATTGAACTATTTACGCAGTGTCCGCGCTGTTTTTGGTTAGATATCCGCTTAAAAATTAAGCGTCCTGACAGCCCGCCATTTAATATCAATAAAGCCATTGATGAACTGTTAAAAAAAGAATTTGATGCATATCGCAAGCAAGAAAAAGCGCACCCAATCATGGCAGAGTATAACATTCAGGCGATTCCGTATGCTCATGATGACCTAGACACCTGGCGGCACAATTTCACTGGGGTGTTTGCGCTGCATAAGCCTACAAACTTGCACGTATTTGGCG
>CAYTIU010000006.1:4821-30441 GCA_964438085.1 uncultured Candidatus Saccharibacteria bacterium
GGACGATATTTGGGTCAATGATGCGGGCGAGCTAATTGTAGTTGACTACAAAGCAACGTCTAAAAATAGGGAAGTAAGTATTGATGCCGATTGGCAAGTAACCTATAAACGGCAAATGGAAGTGTATCAGTGGCTTTTGCGCCAAAATGGGTTCCAGGTAAGCGATACTGGCTATTTTGTGTACACCAATGGCCGGATTGACCGCGATGGGTTTTATGACAAGCTTCAGTTTACGACAACAGTTATTCGATACACCGGTACTGATACTTGGGTAGAGCCAACTATAGAAAAAATGAAAACCTGTATGGAAAGTGAAGATATACCCCCGGTGGGTATCAATATTATGGGCGGCGATTGCCAATTTTGTACGTACGCTAAGCAGCGTACCGAACTTACGTTGAAACATCTGCAAAATAAAAAGAAATAGTTATAATAGAAGCATGTTAGATATCCAGTTTATACGCGAAAACCCAGAACTTGTTCAGGAAAAGGCAAAACAAAAAGGCTACGACGTTGATATAAAGCAATTTTTACAGATAGACGCAGAACGCCGGGAGCTTATGTCAAGAGTTGAAGACTTGCGGCAAAAACGTAATGAAAACGCTGCCAAAATGAAGGGCGGCAAGCCAGAACAATCACTGATAGACGAAGGCAAGCAGATCAAAATACAGCTTGCCGAACAGGAAACATATTTAGGCGAACTCGAAAGTAGTTGGAGCATATCAATAAAAGCTATTCCTAATATGCCGCTTGATGATGTGCCGGTCGGTACGACAGAAGCTGAAAATATTGTCAGCAAAAAAGTTGGCGAACCAACCAAGTTTGATTTTGCACCAAAAACACATACTGAAATTGCGCAGGCAAAAGGTTGGCTCGATAAAGAACGAGCCGCAAAAGTAACTGGCTCGCGTTTTGCATATATTAAAGGTGATTTAGTAAAGTTGCAGTTTGCAATTATCCAGTTTGTTATGGATAAACTCAGCAGTCAGGAATTTATCGACGAAGTAATTCGTGAAAATAATCTGCAAGTAAGTAATAAGCCATTTTTGCCAATATTGCCGCCGTATTTAATTCGTACAGAATTATACGATGCGATGGATCGGCTTGAACCACGCGAGGACCGTTACAAAATCGAAGATGAAGATTTATGGCTGCAGGGCAGCGCAGAGCATGTGCTTGGTAGCATGCATGCCAATGAAATATTTACAGAACAAGACTTACCAGTGCGTTATATTGGCTATGCCACAAGTTTTCGCCGGGAGGCTGGGACATACGGTAAGGACATGGAAGGTATATTCCGTATGCACCAATTTGATAAACTCGAGATGGAAAGCCTAGGATTGCCAAGCGCAGGTTTTGAAGAGCATCTATTTTTGATTGCTATTCAAGAAAAAATTATGCAACTACTTGGTGTTCCATACCAAGTGCTTACAAAATGTACCGCGGATATTGGAAAGCCGAATGCGCGCGGTATAGATATCGAGGCATGGCTGCCGGGTCAGAATACTTACCGCGAAACACATACAGCTGATTTTATGACAGATTATCAAGCTCGGCGCCTCAAAACACGAGTACGTAGAGAAGATAACACAATTGAGTTTATTTATACAAATGATGCAACCGCACTTCCGTTAAGCCGTGGTCCTATTGCAATCATTGAAAACTTCCAGACTGCGGAAGGCGATGTAATAGTACCAGAGGTGCTGCGTCCGTATATGGGGCATAAAGAAAAAATATAGAAAAAATAGAGGAATACACATGATAGAAAAGCTAGAAATCAGCGGACAACACACGACGATTACGCCAGAACTTAAAAAATATGTGGAACGGAAAATTGGTAAGCTCGATAAATATGCTTCGCGCCATGCGCGTAAAAGCGTGCACGCAGAAGTAAAGCTCAAAGAATCAAAAGCCAAAGACAAAAAACAGTTTACGTGCAGTGTGGTGTTATATTTGCCAAAAGAAACGCTTGATGCCAGTGAAACGACTATCAATATGTTTGCTGCAGTAGATATCGTTGAGACGAAACTCAGGGTACAATTAAGAAAATATAAAGATACACATGTTAGTAGTCGGTTGCGGCGGCGGTTTGCTGCTCGAATCCGGCGGCAAGGCGATAAATAAACCCACAAAATAGCGTATAGTTATATATGCTGTTGTAAAACGTGTTTTTATTCGCGCATACGACAGATACGCGGTACAATATTAGATAATCGTTAGACAATTCTAAACAGGGAGTTTCAAAAAGTGCATATTGTATTTAAGAAAATACTAGGTGATCCTCAGGCAAAAACGGTAAAACGGCTGCGAAAGCGCGTGAAGTCTATTAATGCGCTCCAAGATACCTACAAGAAAATGTCGGATAAGAAATTGCAGGAGCAAACAGAGGTACTTAAAAAGCGCCTTAAAAAAGAATCGCTCGATGCAATTTTGCCAGACGCGTTTGCGATAGTGCGCGAAACAGCAGGTCGCGTGCTTGGTATGCGGCACTTTGATGTGCAGCTTATCGGTGGTATGGTGTTGCACGAAGGTAATGTGGCAGAAATGAAAACCGGTGAAGGTAAAACGTTGGTTGCAACCGCACCGATATATCTTAACGCGCTTACCGGTAAGGGTACGCACGTAGTGACAGTGAACGATTACTTGGCACAGCGCGATGCTGGCTGGATGGCGCAGGTGTATCATTTTCTGGGGCTGACAACGAGCGTTATTATTGCTGAAGAGTCTTTTATTTACGACGTGTCGTATGTGAACGAAAAGCATGATGATGTAAGGCTAAAACACCTTCGTCCGTGTACGCGCCAAGAAGCCTATGCGGCTGATGTAACATATGGTACGAATAATGAGTTTGGTTTTGATTATCTGCGCGACAATATGGTGCGCGAGGTTGACCAGCTTCGCCAGCGCCCGTTGCATTTTGCTATTGTCGACGAAGTTGACTCTATTTTGATCGATGAAGCCCGTACGCCGCTTATTATTTCGGCGCCAAGCGTGACGAGCGGAAGCGCATATGCACAGTTTTCTAAAGTTGTGCGCCAGCTTAAGCGCGAAGATGATTACGAAGTAGACGAAAAACGAAAAACTGTGATTTTAACTGATGAGGGCGTTGAAAAAATCCAGAAAATCCTCGGACTAGAAAGCTTGTACGCAACACAGAATATCCGGACTATTTATCACCTGGAGCAAGCTTTGCGAGCGCAAGCGCTGTTTAAACTAGACAAAGATTATGTGGTAACAAAAGAGGGCGAAATCGTCATTGTTGACGAGTTTACCGGGCGTTTGTTGCCTGGCCGGCGCTACAACGAGGGTTTGCACCAAGCGATCGAAGCCAAAGAGGGTGTAGAAGTTCAGCAAGAATCAATGACGCTTGCCACTATTTCATTCCAGAACTACTTCCGTTTGTATGAAAAATTGGCCGGTATGACCGGTACCGCAATGACAGAAGTAGAGGAGTTCCATCAGATTTATAAGCTTGATGTAGTAGAGATTCCGCCAAACCGTAAAATTGTGCGTGATGATCGCAGCGATCGTATTTATAAAACCGAAAAAGGTAAGTTTAAAGCTATCGCCAAAGAAGTTAAAATGCTCCATACCAAGGGACAGCCAGTGTTAATTGGTACAGTTTCTATCGAGAAGAACGAAGTATTAGCTAACTTACTGCAAAAAGAGGGCGTGCCGCACCAATTATTGAACGCAAAGAACAACGAACGCGAAGCGCTAACCGTTGCAAAGGCTGGCGAAAAGGGTGCAGTAACACTGGCAACCAACATTGCCGGGCGCGGTACTGACATTGTGCTGGGCGAGGGTGTCAAAGAACTCGGCGGCTTGTTTGTGCTTGGTTCAGAGCGGCATGAGTCGCGGCGAATCGATAACCAGCTCCGTGGGCGTGCCGGCCGCCAGGGCGACCCTGGTACTACGCAGTTCTTTGTGAGTACCGAAGATGATTTGATGCGTATTTTTGGCGGTGAGCGAATTGCCGGGTTGATGGGGCGGCTTAAAGTTGCCGAAGATGTCCCAATTGAAAACCGCATGATTTCACGCAGCCTTGAGGGCGCGCAAAAGAAAGTGGAAGGCTTCCACTTTGACCAGCGTAAAAACGTGGTGAAATACGACGACGTTATGAACCGCCACCGTAAGGCAATTTATGCTATCCGGCGCGATATTCTCCATAAAACAGATGTAGAAAAGCGAATTAAGATTTTCATCGAAGAAGAAGTGAGGTCAATGCTGCAATCTTCGCTCGCTACGACCGATCAGTTTGAAGATGTGATTAAGGGCGTATTTCCGCTCGATGAAGCAACGCTTGACCGCCTATTTGATTCAAGCGCTGATAAGGTCGCAGAGGTTATGGCAACAGAGGCGAAAGAACTCTATGATACTCGTGAAACAGCATTTACCTCAGAAATTATGCGCAAAGTAGAGCGCGATGTGTACTTGCAGGTGCTTGATAACCTTTGGATGCAGCACCTTGAGAATATGGAACACTTGCGCGAGGGAATTCACTGGATGAGCGTTGGGCAGCGTGATCCGCTGGTGGAATATCGCAAGCAAGGCCAGCTTTTGTTTGATGAGATGCAGGCAAACTTGCGCCACGAAATCTTGCGTGTCTTGTTCCACGCTGAACCAGTATCGGAAGAGCAGCTGAATAAGCCAACAGAAACCGAACTAACCCGGGCAGCACGCCAATCAGTGGCAAATGCCGACCAGATCACTGAGGCGCATAGGCTTTCTGAGGGTGATCTTTCTTCTCACAGTAATCAGCAGGCAGCAGCCCATAAAAAAGCTGTAGTAAAAAAGAAGAAAACGCGTAAAGCCGAACGCCAACGTAAAGCAAAAGCACGTAAGCGCCGTTAAAGAGATTTACGAGTGAAACATACAGTTAGCGAACTACAATTGACCAATGGAGCTAAGGGATTGCTGGTGCATATCCCTGACGCAACCGTTATGACCTATGAAATAAACTTTCGAGCCGGAGAGTATCTAGTTGATAGCGAAAAATGGGAAGCGCCACACCTGATGGAGCACGTGTTACTTGGCGCGAACGACCAGTTTCCAAGAGCGCGGGTTTTCCAGGCAGAATTTGAGAAAAATGGGGCGTACAATAATGCCTCAACCAGTGCATACGATATTACTTACGAAGCAGAATGTGCGGATTTTGAGTGGGAGCGGATTTTAGACCTTACATTAACCGCAATTACCCAGCCACTCTTTTTAGATGAAGAATTTCAGGCGGAATTTGGCAACGTGCGCGAAGAATTATCGGCTCGTTCAAACAATCATTTCCGGCATTTAAGTTTGGCGCTACGTGAAACATACGGCTACGCAGCAAAAACCGACCAAGTGCGGCTGGAACTTATGGATAATGTGACGCTTGCCGATATCCAGGCGCACTATAAACGGACGCACACCGCGACAAATATGCGTTTTATTATTGCTGGCAACCTCACACCAGGGCGCCAAAAGCAGATTGAACATATGTTTGAGAATATCGCGCTGCCAAAAGGTAGGAGCCGGTTCGTGTTACCTAAAGAAAGCCCAAAACACCTTAAGCATCCGCTTTATATCCATAATGATAGCGTCAAGAACGTGTATTTTTATGTAGATACATTTATGGGGCGCCAACTAACCGAGGAAGAATCTGACGCGCTTAGTTTGGCTAACACGCTCCTAGTAGAAACACTCTATTCTAAGATTTTAGGCACCGCACGCGAACATGGCCTGGTGTATGGCATGAGCTCTGGGTTTGGACAAGCGCTGCTTAACAGCAACTGGTGGGTTGGTGCACAGGTTTTGCCTAAAAATGTTACCAAGCTTTTTGAAATCATGACGCGTGAACTCAATAGTGTGTTTGAAAAAGACTTGGCGCAAGCAGATATCGTGGCAGCGCAGCAATATTCGCTTGGTAGGTTCCAGCGTAGCGCACAAACCGTGGGCGGTACAGCAGGCGGATACAGCGGGCGCTATTTCTTTGACGATACCATTGAGGATTATTACCAAGTACCGCAGCGCATTAAACGGATTACCCAAGAATCTATTGTCGAGATCATGAAAGGCATGTTTGCAGATAATATCTGGGGATTGGGCGTGCTAGGTTCGTGCGGCGAAGAGTTTGCGGAGCAAATGCAAGAACAAATTGCGGTTTTATGGCCGCATGGCACGAAACGGTAGGGCGTTATGGACGATGCCTTACAAACATTACGCACACTTGAAAACCAAGTGCGCGAAGCCTGGCAGAAACTCCAGCTCGACACGCTAATTAGCGAAGAAAAAGAATTGTCTAGGCAGATGCAACAGCCAGATTTTTGGAATGATAGCCAAACCGCGCAGGCAATTTCAAAAAAGCACGCAGGTTTGGTGTCGCGCATTGAGCCGTGGGTGGCGATAAAGCAAAATATTACTGATATGATCGAGCTTGCCGAGGTTGGTGATACGTCTCTGGCGCAGGATATTTCTGAACAGACCGATGCATTGCAAAAAACACTTACAGAACTTAAGGAAGAATTAAAATTTATTGGCCCGTACGATACCTATGATGCTATTGTGTCTATCCATGCTGGCGCTGGCGGCACTGATGCGCAAGATTGGGCGAGCATGCTGATGCGTATGTATATCCGCTGGGCAGAAAAGCATAATCTTGCAGTAAGTATGATAGATGAATCGGCCGGCGAAGAAGCTGGTATAAAAAGTACAACGTTTGAGGTATCAGGGCAGTTAGCATATGGTAAATTGCGCTCAGAAAGCGGCGTGCATCGACTAGTGCGCTTAAGTCCGTTTAATGCAGATAATTTGCGCCAGACCAGTTTTGCAAAAGTAGAAGTATTACCAAAAATTGCACAAGCAACAGAGGTAGAAATTGATGAAAAAGACCTTAAAATTGACGTGTACCGGGCTGGCGGGCATGGCGGGCAAAGTGTGAATACTACCGATTCTGCGGTACGCGTAACGCATGTACCAACAGGTATCGTAGTGGCGATTCAAAACGAACGGAGCCAGCTACAAAACAAAGAAACGGCGCTTACGATTTTGCGTTCGCGTTTGGCGCAGCTGCAAATGGAGCAGCATAAAGACAAAATGAGTGAATTAAAAGGCCCAAACCAGTCGGCAGAGTGGGGCAACCAGATCCGTTCGTACGTATTACACCCGTATAAAATGGTTAAAGATTTGCGTACCCGGCACGAAACCTCTGATGTTGACGGTGTATTAGATGGTGATATTGACGCATTTATAGACGCGTATTTGCATAGTTTTTAGTGCTACGATCAGCGTATTATATACAAAATGCCATAACCACACTCGAAACGGCTTACGTTTTTTGTTACAATAGACCAAGCATGATTTTATTGGATAGGGTAACAAAGGCATATGGGAAGCGCGGCTCGCCGGCGCTTGATCGTATTAATCTGCATGTTGAGCCAAAAGAGTTTGTGATTGTAGTTGGGCAGAGCGGTGCAGGTAAATCGACGCTACTTAAGCTGCTCACGCGTGAAGAACGCCAAACCAGCGGTAAGATCATTGTTGGCGGGATAGATTACGATAAGCTCAAAGATAAAAATATTCCGCTTTTACGCCGTAAAATTGGCGTGGTGTTTCAGGACTTTAAGTTGCTGCCTAACCGAACGGTATTTGAAAATGTGTCGTTTGCGCTCGAGATTGTGGGTATGAGCAGCCATGAAATTAAGCATACCGTACCAAAAGTGCTCGATATTGTGAACCTAAAGGGTAAAGAAAACAGCATGCCGCGCGAACTATCTGGCGGTGAGCGCCAGCGGGTAGCCATTGCGCGCGCCATTGTGCGCCAGCCGCGGATTTTGATTGCTGATGAGCCAACGGGCAACCTCGACCCAAAGCACGCGTGGGATGTGATTGCAGTGCTAGAAAAGATCAATCGTTTCGGCACGACTGTTTTGCTTACTACACACAACCAGGAAATTGTTAATAAATTAAAAAGGCGTGTGGTAACAATCCAACACGGAAAGGTTTCAAGCGATCGCGCACGTGCGAGCTATAAGCTGTAGGTACCTATATATAGTATGAAAAGAAAATGGATTACATTTTGGCGGATATTGCATACCGGGTTTGTTAATTTTTTCCGGAACGCATCTTTGGCGATTGCCGCTATGGCGGTGATGGTGGTAACGCTTACGATTATCCTGCTATCTTTGGTGGTGAATACAACGCTCTCTGGCACAATTGCCCAAATAACAGATAAGATAGATGTATCGGTGTATCTGAAGGACGATGTAACTGCCAAGCAACGCAATGATTTTACGAACAAGATTGAGCAGCTGCCAAATGTTGCTAGTACGAGATATCTTTCTAAAGAAGATGCGCTAGAAGCCTATCGCCAAGAGAATATTGGTAATGAAGATTTGTTAGCGGCAATCAACCAAACAGATAATCCGCTGCCAGCAACGATTCGCGTGCAGCCGAAAGATCTTAATAATGTGCAAGAAATCCAAAAGTTCCTAGAAGAAGGAGATAGTAAGGCGCTACAATCAGAAGAGCCGTCGTATTCTGGTGATCGTAAAGAGGCGATAGATAAAATTAGCCACGCTGCAAATGTATTGCAACGGGTAGGTATTGCGGGTATTGTGCTGTTTGCAATTATTTCGGTACTAATTATCTTTAATACTATTCAGATGGCAATCTTTAACCGGCGCGACGAAATCTCCATTATGCGGCTGCTTGGAGCAAATACCTGGTATATCCGCGGGCCATTTGTGGTAGAAAGTGTTATGTATGGGCTGATTTCTGGCTTTATATCGGTGATGCTGATTAAGTCGCTCTTTGTGGCGTCTTCGGGAACGCTCGAGGCAAGCAGCCTTGGTTTGCTGGATATTGGCTATGCCCAGCGCTTCTTTAACGATCATTTTTGGCTGTTGCTGCTGATACAGCTTGGCGTTGGCGTTGCTATTGGCGCAGTTTCATCTATTATCGCCACGCGCAGGTATCTTAAGTTTAAGACGACTAAGCGGTAGAGTGGGCGTTAATAACCTAGCTAGTTATGCTTCTTTAGATTTTTTGTTTTGCGCATAATCTTTCGTTTGCGTACAAGTTGTTTTTCAGCATATTTAGCAGCGTAAGGAAGACCTCTTGGGCTGTCTGCCCAGTATAATACTTTCTTGTTATTTGCTGCATGACCTGCAAATCCGCTCCCGCTGTTCAGCGTGAGCTTCCGGGCTCTCCCTATATACCACGATTTATAAACCTTTTTGCCATCGCTAAAGACCAGCTTATTTTTACCTCGTTGCTTACCTTTACCGAGCTTAATACCTAGCTGGTTTGCTTTTTTGGATGTTTTAATACTCCATACAGAATCGCCGTTCTCTACGCTATAACTCGTAATCTTACCATTCTGTACAACAAGAGCAAATTTACGGTCTTTTGAGCGAATGAATGTGTCGCTTTTTATATTTCTACGGGGCGTAATAGTGTTCTTGCTTTTTCTATCATAAGCTGCACCCATATACTTGGTATAGTTTTTCCTAATATCAACAGTTTCTCTATCTAATTTAGGGTTCGGCAAATCATACCGTATATAGTAGTCATATCTTTGATTCGCAGTAGACTGGGGCATTTGCCAACGGAAATAGTTGTGGGGTCTGTGGCCATTGTATTCTGACAGATTTAACTTACCGCTTGGTAATACTTCTTCTACGTATACTGCATGACCATTTTTGCTTGCGCCTTCATCTATAGCAACTGCTCCAGCTGCCGGAGTGTTACTGATAATTTCTCCCATTTGTCTGAGGGCTTTTTTACCAATTAATCCCAGTACTCGTCCATTAGGTGTGCCATTCTCTAGTACTTTAAAATTTGCATAAGCGGCACACTCAAACAAACCGATGTTTTTAGCTCTATCAAAATTGCTTGCTGCATCATAGGTGTCAGTACCAGCAAGAGGCGTCTCTTTATCGCGCAACCAAAAATCACTATTAGTTGCAGGGTCATAAAATACTTCAGCCTTAGCCTCAGGGGTTTTCAATGCGTCTCCTGCAATCGTTGGTACCGGTGCCTTCTCAGCAATCTTCTCACCAACAGGGCTGGCTTGGATGCCAAGTAATGCCACGCTAGTGGCAGCTATGGCACCCAGTCTTTTAGCGTGCCGTGTAAGAGGTGAGTGCTGCATTTTCTCTGTAAGCTGTTCTTGTTTTTTTTGTACAAAAAAGCGCACTCTCTCAAGTGCGCCCACCACGACATCTTCTTCAGCTATCACAGCTGCATTGTCTGGATCTCTGCCAATATCTGGCCTGAGATCATCCACGTCCCTTATATCTCTATTTGGATCAAGTGTATCTTGTTCTGTGTGGGGGAACTGGCTTAACACAGCAACACCACCGGCACTCATAGGGAGTCCGGTAGGGTATAGTTCATTGTGTTGTGTTACTTCTGTCATAGCTTCCACCTATATCTTACATAGTGTAACTATCTATCTTTATACCACAAAAACTTGCATAAAAAAATTGCTTATGCTTATAAAAGTCCGTGATCTATATCACAAATTTTTGTGATATGTATTTGTTTGGGGCACATAATTATAGATTATGTATGCTATAGTGTAGCTAAGCATAAGGGAATTGTAGTAATATATCTTACATATGGATAACCAGCAACAAAAAAACAACCAAAGTCCAGATAAAGTCACTGTAGCTTCAAAACAGAGACGCTTTACGTTCTCTAAAAAAGCATCTGTTTTGTGGGTAATTCTTGCACTAGGTCTAGCTGGGGTTGGGGTATTGATATACATATTGTTGTTTCAAAAACATAATAGCGTTGTTTTTGTGATTGATGGTCGCGAATACCATCAGAGCGAAGTCAAATCTCTGACAAAGTATCGGGTTGAGACAGAGGATAGCAGCTTAGACGAAGCAGCAACATCGTTATACGAGGCATTAAAGACCATTGAAGCTGCCAAAAAAGTCAAATTAGATATTAGTGATGAGCAAGTACAAGCCCAAAAGACTCAACTGTATCAAAATAGAAATGTAAGTGATCAAGATCGAAAACAATACGACAAATGGTTTACCATACTTGCAAGACAATCTGCTATACACGCAATGTTTGCTGATCGTGATACAGAAGGGTATATTTTTGATTTTTATTTTGGGCAGCATATACAGTATGGTTCGGGCTATAAACCAGATGGGCAAGGCAAGGCATCTCTTATCGCTAAAGATCAGCAATATGCTAAAGAACGAGCAGAGTATTACCATGCGCAACTTTCAAGTGGCGCAATGTCGCCAGATGCTGTATTGCAAGAAGTTTTGGCAGATCCTAAGCTTGGCAATGACAATAACTCGACCTCAAACCATAGTATGCACTTTAAAACTTCAGAAGAAGATGTTTGGCAGAGTCAAATCTATAGCAGTGATACTATAAGTTTTATACAAAAACAGACTACTATAGATACACCAAGTAAGATTCAAACAATTAAGGGTAAGGTTTCACCTAATACAGTCGAAGAAGTAGATATAAAATATTATTTTGTATACATGAAGTCACTTGTTAATGTTCCAATAACGAGTGATGAATTTTCTCAAGCATTAGATAGTTTGCATGCAGAATATAAGGGGTATCAATCATGATTGTTGCACAAAATTCGTACTTACGTGTAATACAGTATGCTCTTATATTTTGTGTTAGTCTTATAGTGAGCATTATAGTTGTAAGCTACGCTCAACCAGGCACGGTCTCTGCAGCGTGTGGTGTGAATTCAGGTAATATCCATGATTTCGCTGGCTTGGTAGTGAATTCTCGCTACCGCGTAGAAACTAAAAAGGCAAATGGAACCACAGAGGTAAAATGGGGTCAGTCTGAAAATACACAGGTCAAAGTGACAACAGCCCCACCCATTACAACGGAGCCTGGAGGTGTTACAGATTTAAATACATATAAGCACTATAAACAAAAAGTATTTGAACAAAAAAAATTTGATCATTGTGGATTTTCTTCTGATCCTGATCTTCGAAAAAGATTTAATGACGATCGCACAACGCCTAGTGGTAATTATGTAGTGCTAGGAACTGGGGGCTCGTCTACAGACTCGGGCAATATCTCAAGTAACTGGGCGCTTGACTGTGATAATTCTTTGCGAGCTGGGACTGGCAAAAATCCTTATCAGGAGTTCTCTGTAACTGGCGTGGGTGTACCAAACGGTGTGCCTGGTGGCGGTACGTGGAGTGCCAAAACAGTGGCCCCGCCAAACGGAGGAACGTTTTACATGACCATTACATATTTCGTTGATGTGGTTGAGGAGCCTAAGGAAGATGATAAGCCGGATGGGCCAACCGGTTCTATAACCTGTAATCGATATGTCCGTAAAAACTTTTCAGATGATCTTCGCTTCCAGTTCGCCTACTTTGCTAAAGGTGCAGGATATAACCCACCGCAAGGGTGGGGTGCACCAATGGGATCGCCACACAATAATCCATTACCAAGTGCGGGTAGGTGGAATGATTATAGCCAGCAATCTGGTTGGGTTAATCAAATAAGGAATGTCAAAGCCAGTGACTATAAAACCAAAGATAGGGTTGTTTATAGCTATGACTTTCCGAGTCCTCCAAGTGAAAACTGGCGCGGTTGGCGAGTAGTCGTAGAGCGCTGGCAAAGAACAGGTACCGGTAAACAGGGTAATCCGTATAAATGGAATTTCACATCCAATATTGCTGATGTAAACTGTGATGCTTGGGTACTTGGTCTCAGCTCATCTGCGGATAAAAGCTATGTAGAAAAGGGTGATACAGTTAAGTTTACACATACAGTTAATAACTCCGGCAATGTTGCTTCTGGAGGAGTATCAGGTTGTATTATCAAGGACAATTGGTGCCCTGATTCAGAGGATAACATAAGCTTCCCGGTAGGAAATACACCAAAACAATCATCAGTTAAGGCAGAGTTTGTTAATTTTGGCTCAGACATATGTCAGAGGTATTGGGTATCACGAGGTGCTCTTCTTAAGTCTATTCTGGGTCGTGCTAATTATAACTCGCCTAGAGAGTCAAATAATGTTTGTACGAAAGTCGTTGGTGGATCAACAGGTGTATCTGCTAGTGGTCAAAAAGGGAGTCTTGAACCAGGTGAAAGCCAAGAATTTACAGTAAATGTGCATACCTCAAGTTTTGCCGGTCATAGTGCTTGGAGCGGCTACAACCCGAACTGTACGTATAACCTTATTCGAAAACTACCAGGTCAACAATTCAGTCAAGGTACCACTATCGGGGCGTCTAATCGTTCGTGTAGCTCAGGCAACATCAACGGTAATGGAACGACTCCTACAAAGGTAAACTATACAGCTACAGAAGCAGATTTTGGATATGAGGTTTGCTTGGTTGCTCAGCTTAATATATCCAACTCGTATTTCAGGAAAAAGAATGCTCAAGGTCAGGATACTGAGCAAAGAGCCGAGAGTTCATGTGCTCCCGTTATTCATCGTCCTTACCTCAACGTCCAAGCTGGTGACATATCTGCCGGTAATGGCTTCTCTGACGACTCATGTACCATGAACCCGAGCGCCTCCATCATAAGTTGGAATAAGAATAATGCTTCTGGCTACCATGGTGCCGGTACCACCTTTGCTTCTTTTGCTCACAATACTATCCAAGGCTTTGCTTCTGGCCAGGGACTCCCGACAGCCGGTGGATATGGTAACGCTCCCAATAAGCTAGCCTTTGCTAACACCACCGCTAACGTAGCTGCTGGTAAGTATGGCGGAGACTTCGGCAGCGGCAGCTGTATTCCAGATTACTTTGGCAATAAGCCAGATAGTGCTCAAGCAAGCTGGCCAGGTTGGGCAGCAGCTAATGGCCACGACAGGGCAGATCAAGTCTATAGTGTTACATCAAGCAGTATTGCGGGCGGTATCGACGGCGGTGACGTAAACATTGGCTCTAATATCCGCCTCTATGTGAATGGCGATGTCTATATCAAAGGCGATATCACACCAAACATCAACAGAGAAATAGACGATCCTGCCGACATACCAAATTTTACACTAGTTGCAAAAGGCAATATCTATATAGCCCATAACGTAACAGAGTTGTATGGTACTTACGTAGCCCAGCCATCTGGTGGTAGTGGCGGTATTATACGGACTTGTACGCAACCTAACTCCATTACTTTTGATAATACCAAACAGCGTTACGATCTATGCAACAAACAGCTTACTGTTGACGGCTCACTCGTGGCTGATAAGATACTCTTCCATCGCACCAAAGGTAGCCTCTATATGGCAGATGGTTCACTCAATAACACTGCGGAGATCATTACATACAATCCGCTGCTTGGCTTGCGCCAATCTACCGGCGGCGGCACCCCTGGCGGTATACGCTACGACTCTATCACCACCTTGCCACCGGTTTTGTAGGTAGTTCAAGAGCAAACAAGCTAGTAAAAGTGCTTTACCACAAGAGTTTTATGGTGTATAATAACGCTTAAGCATACCCTAAGAAACAAAAATATGCGAAACAAACATACAATACACCAGTCTCTATTAGCGTTTACGCACGGCAGTCGTCGAGTGTTACTGCTATTGATAGCGTGTATTATGCTCCTGAGCTCATTGGGCGTGACGCGTATGGTTGAGGCAAATAACCTCGAAGACCAGGTACGAGCTTTGCAGCAAGATAACGCCCGTAACCGGGCAGCAGTCAAAGACCTGCTTAAATCCGCTACAAGCTACCAAAATGCTATTGACCAGCTCCAAACCCAGATTTCTCAAATACAAGCGCAAATTAACCAAAACGAAACCCAAAAAGCCGAGTTAGAGGCGCAAATTATAGCATACGAGGAAGAGCTTGATGCGCAGCGCCACGTACTGGGCGAAAATATCAAGCAAATGTATGTCTCTGGCGAGATGTCTACCATAGAAATGCTTGCTACCAGTAAAGACCTAGGTGATTTTGTCGATAAAGAGACGTATCGCAACGCTGTGCAGCGTAAGATTCAGGAGACAATGACAAAAATAGCCAAACTGCAAAACGAGCTTAATGCTAAAAAACAACAGATTGAAGTATTATTACAATCGCTCCAGCAGCAACGGGCAATGGTTGATGCCAGCCGCGCCGAACAGGCCAATTTATTGGCGATGAACCAACAGCAACAAGCCGAGTTCAACAACAAAACTAAAAATAACCAAGCAAAAATTGCCGAGCTCCAACGCCAGATAGATGAGCAGCGGTCATTAAATAACCGAACCGTCTATACCGATGGAGGTATTTACTTCATACGTTTCCCTGGTGCAGTCCACGACTTTAACCCAGGCGCCTATCCGTACCAAAACTATGGCTTTAGTATGCGTCCAGAGGGTTGTGGCTACTATGATCCAAACACTGGTCAAACCGATGCTATGGATCGTTGGGGTTACTGTACGCGGCAATGTGTCTCGTTTGCCGCATGGGCAGTTGAAGCATCTGGCCGTATTGCACCAAAATGGTATGGTAACGCTAAGAATTGGGTAAGTGCAGCACCAGGCTCATACGTCTTTAGATCACCGCAAGTTGGCGATGTTGCCATAACTACCTCTGGTACATACGGGCACGCTATGTATGTAGCAGCAGTATCAGGCGATAAATTCCTTGCCTGGGAATATAACCAAGGCTTACGCGGCGAGTTCAAGAACCATCGCTGGATTACCTGGCGCTAAAGCTAGAATACTTCTGAAATAATCTAGATCAGGCACGCTATTTGCTGTATAGTACTTACGGTAATAGGTAGTAAGTGAGGGTGCAGGTTTTGGAACACACAGGCCAACATGTCAAAAATCCGCAACAGCCAAAAAAACAGCCGCTCAAGCGGCGATTTGCAAAGTCTGCGTTGAACGTTGCTATATTAGTAGGCGTTTTATTTGTCGGTATCAACATTGGTAACGGTACTATTAGCCTGACTACTCCCGTACAGTCCAACAAACAGCTTTCAGAAAAATTAGATTACTCTGAAGTCAATAATCTATATAATTTACTGCGCACGAATTATGACGGCACGCTCAGCGAAGAAAAGCTTATAGATGGGCTCAAAGAGGGGCTTATAAAAGCCTCGGGCGATCCATACACCGAATACTTTAATGCCAAAGAAGCAAAAGAGTTTAATGAGCAACTTTCTGGTACGTTTAGCGGTATTGGTGCGCAGCTCGGCAAAGACGATCAAGACACTATCATTGTAGTTGCACCAATCTCAGGTTATCCGGCAGAGAAAGCTGGTATGCGGGCAAAAGATGCCATCGTTAGTATCAACGGTACGAGCACCACTGGTATGTCTATTGACGAGGCCGTGTCTAAAATTCGTGGGCCCAAAGATACCGACGTAAAACTAGAAATTATACGTAATGGCACCGAGCGGAAGGAGCTAACCATTACGCGCCAAGATATTAAAATTCCAAGCGTCGAACACGAGATTCTACCAGGGGATATCGGCTATATCCAGATTACACAATTTTGGGACGACACGGCGAGTTTGGTTAACAAAGCGGTAGATGAGTTTAAGCAAGCTAACGTTAAGAGTGTAATTGTTGATTTGCGTAGTAATCCTGGCGGTTCTCTGGACGCAGCAGTAAACGTAGCCAATATTTGGTTGCCGCAGGGCAAAACTATTTTGCAAGAAAAAAGGGATAAAAAAGTTGTTCAAACATATACCGCCACCGGCTCTGCCTCACTACTGAACACACCAACGGTAGTCTTGATTAACGAGGGTAGCGCCAGCGCCAGCGAGATTGTAGCCGGCGCGCTCAAAGATAATAAAGCAGCCACGCTGATTGGCGTAAAAAGTTATGGCAAGGGCAGCGTGCAAAAGATTATTCCGCTGGGCAATGGCGGCGAGCTGAAAGTAACAGTAGCGCGTTGGTTCCGCCCGAACGGCCAAAATATAGACAAAAAGGGTATCAACCCAGATAAAGAAATTAAGCTCTCTGATGAAGATTACGCCAGCGGCAACGATAAGCAAAAAGATGCGGCAATCCAATTCTTGTCAAAATAGTTGCCACATAAGCGTTACATAGGGTAGTATAAAAGAAAGTTTGAGGAGTAGGAAGTGGCTGAAAAAGCGACGAAGTACGTTTTTGTAACAGGTGGAGTGCTTTCCGGATTAGGAAAGGGTATCACGGCCGCCTCAATTGGCGCATTACTTAAGGCTCGCGGCTTGAATGTTAATCTCCAAAAGTGCGACCCGTATTTGAATGTAGATGCCGGAACGCTTAACCCGCGCGAACATGGTGAATGCTTTGTAACAAAAGATGGTGCGGAGACAGATCTTGACCTTGGGCATTATGAGCGGTTTTTAGACCAAGAATTAACGCAGGCAAGCTCGCTGATGAGCGGAAGCATTTTAACAAAAGTTATTAACGACGAACGTAACGGTAAGCACCAGGGCGAAACGATTCAGATTATTCCGCACGTAACCAACGCTATCCAGACTGCTATCGCAGAGGCAGGCAAGGGCTATGATGTACATATTGTTGAAATTGGTGGTACAGTTGGCGATTACGAATCACTTTCTTTTATAGAGGCGATTCGTGAGTTCGGTATGCGGATTGGGCGCGAAAATTGCCTGTATGTGCACGTTGTATATTTGCCTTACTTGAGTGTTAGTAATGAAATCAAGACCAAACCTGCACAGAATTCTGTACGGGATATTCGTGGGCTGGGTATTGCGCCAGACGTATTGGTTGCTCGCAGTGAGACTTCAGCACCAGAAAGCGTACGCAAGAAGTTGAGCCTCTTTTGCGGTGTTGAAGAAGATGCAGTGGCGCTACTGCCAAATGCCCAAACAATTTATGAAGTACCGCTTACGTTACAAGCCGCAGGTACAGACGATGTTATATGCAAGCGATTAAAACTCGATGGCGTTACAGCGGATATGGCGGAGTGGGAGTCCATGGTAGCAGATGCAACAGCGAAACATAGCAAAAAAGTTACGGTTGGGGTAGTCGCTAAGTATATGGACAATACTGATACGTACATGTCGGTGTTTGAAGCATTGCGTCACGCTGGCTGGCAATATGATACAGATGTAGCCATAAAGTGGATTGATGCCGAAGCATTAGGTACTGAAAATGCAGGCCAAGAATTAAAGAAAATTGATGGCATTGTAGTGCCTGGTGGATTTGGCAGCCGTGGTGTTGAGGGTAAGATCGCAGCTGCAACGTATGCACTTAACAATAAAAAACCGTATCTTGGACTTTGCTTAGGCATGCAGGTTGCAGTTATTGCAGCTGCCCGAAACGCAGGGCTAGAACAAGCACACTCAACCGAGTTTGATGCAGATGCAGCTGATCCGGTTATTCATACAATGGCAGACCAAAAAGGCAAAGAGAATACCGGCGGTACCATGCGTCTTGGCGATTATCCATGTAAAATTATCGCAGGCAGCACCGCAGAGCGGCTCTATGGCGTGCCGGAAATTGTAGAGCGCCACAGGCACCGTTACGAGGCAAACAATGACTACAGGCACCGTTACAGGGAGTGGGGCATACAAGTTGTTGGTGCGTCTCCCGATGATAGGCTTGTCGAGATGATAGAAGCGCTTGACCACCCATTTATGGTTGCCAGCCAATTCCACCCAGAATTTAAGTCACGTCCCAATCGACCGCACCCAATGTTCAGCGGTTTTATTGAGGCGCTGTTGCAAAAACAAGAGAAATAAGGTAGCGTAAGCAGTATGGATATGCCAGGAAAAAGCCAAACACACAAAATTTTGCTCGTTGAAGATGACGATGCGTTAGCGAATGTATACTTAACGCGTTTAGAAACAGAAGGATTTGAAACGCGCCGTGTCAGCAACGGTGAAGATGCACTCGCTGCTGCACAAGATTTTAAGCCAGATCTTATTCTGCTTGATGTAATGATGCCAAAGGTGAGCGGTTTTGATGTACTCGATATCTTACGCAATACACCCCAAACTGCAAATGTAAAGATCATTATTCTTACGGCACTAAGCCAAGAGAGCGACCGCGAGCGCGCCAAAACGCTTGGAGCAGACGATTACCTAGTAAAATCACAAGTTGTTATTGCAGATGTCATTGACCACATCAAACAACAGCTCAATATTGCCTAAACACCTATTATTGTATTGCAATATGAAAAACCCTTGGAGCAATCCAAGGGTTTTTGCTACATGCAAATGTAATTATCGTACAGAAACTTCAACGCGTGGTACTGAACGGCCAGAAAAAGTCTTTACCTTACGCTTAGTGTAGGTAACAATACCGTCGCGAGTTGCGTGAATCGTAAAATTGCGGCTGAGCATAGTGCCAGGACCAGCACGTTTTGTCATGCCAACCTGGCGAACAATAACTTGGCCGTTTTTAACTGTTTGGCCGCCATAAATCTTAATACCAAGACGTTGTCCGGGGCTATCATGAATATTTTTGGCGGTACCGCCTGCTTTTACGTGTGACATAGGTTACTTCCTTGTGATTACTAGTAGTTCGCGCGCTACGACCTGGTCTGGTCGGTAGTAGAGTAAATCCTCACTGCGAACATGCGTTAGAACTACTCGATTATAGCCCAATTCCTCGAGAGAGTCAAGCAGTTTTAAGTGTTCAAATTTACCATTTGGACGCTGCCAGGCGGGCAGAGCGACACACAGGCGTGTTCCACTCTTAATTTGCTTAGCAATATTTTTTAAGAAACCTTTCATAATGAGATTGCACGTTTGCATCACTTCACGGAGTTTTTCTTCGCTCGGAAAGGTGTTAAATGGCTGCCCAAGGTAGCCTTCGCATGCAATTACATTAAGAGGGTGAGGGTGTTTATTTTTGAATTGGATTGTTGTAGCATCACCAACCTCCAAGCTATACATCATGCTGCGCGTCCCGCCATACTGAACATCATATTCTTGTGCAAGCCAGTCTAGGTTTTTCTGTGTGTATTCAATCATGCGTGGCTCTATGTCACTACCGTATACATCGAAATCCATAAGCAGGGCTTCTTGCAACAGGACTCCAGTACCACAAAAAGGATCCCATAATGTGTCTCCAAGTTGAGCGCCTGTAAGATTAATGATAATTTGTGCCAACTTAGGTGGTAGCATACCCACGCGGGCGTCGCGTTTTGGGCGGGCTTGGTCGCGTTTGGTATAGGCTTCAATATCTTGTTCAGCAATGGTGCGGGCAACGATTGTTTGGCCTTCTGACTCAACCAGAACAATTTCTAGCCCGCGCGGACCAGTCAGGTGATTATGGATAACTTGTGCAGAAGACAGCACCAACTCCTTATTAGGAATAACGCGTACAGATTGATTGGTTTTAGCACGAATAGCTTTTTTGAGCCGCAGGGCAGTGGCTTGCACCTCTTGGACTCTGACCTTGCCATGCACGCTTAGTCCAAACTGGATTTTACCTATCTCTAAGCCAGTGGCAGTCATAGGTATCTGTTTCAAAAGTACTTTTTCGACCTTTCGCCAGTCGGTACTCTCGACATGCCCAATAATGTCTGCTAATTTTATGCTGCCGCCCAGGCGCTTAAAATCGATTTCACTAGCAGTAAGAGTGCTAGCAGCAACAGTTGGATGTACTAGAGAAATAGTGTCTGCGTCATACAAACTTTCTAGCTCGGCAAGGCCGAGTGCGGGCTGCCGGCCTAAAAATAATATACTTTTTGTGTCTTTCATCTTCATTAGTATAGCGGTTTATGCCGTATAATAGTGAAATATGAGTCAAAATTCCTTTTTACGACACCGGTGGCGACTTATCCTTAATATCGTAACTATCGTTGCGATTGTGCTGTTTTTGATTATTATTCGCGAGCAAATTATCGAAACTTTTCAGAATATCGGGCGGATTCATTGGTGGATCATTATTATCATTGCGCTCTTACAGCTCTGGAATTACGATGCCCAAACACGGTTATATCGCTCGTTATTTAAAATTGTTGGCAACAAGTTCAAGTATAAGCCAATGTTTATTGCTGCTTTGGAACTTAATTTTATTAATAATGTATTTCCGAGCGGTGGTGTATCAGGAATTTCATATTTTGGCGCGCGCTTGCGCTCAAGCCGTGTGACTGCGGGTAAGGCAACGCTTGTGCAGATCATGAAGTTGTTAATGCTTTATATTTCATTTGAGGCATTGTTAGTTATTGGAATTTTCTTGCTTGCGCTCGAAGGGCATGTAAATGACTTAGTACTTATGGCAGCAGTTGCAATATCGACAGCATTAATTCTTGGGACAGCTCTATTTGCGTATATTATTGGCAGCAAAACAAGGGTTGAGCAGTTTTTTAACCTCATAAAACGGTGGACAAACCGCACGGTTCGTAAAGTTACCAGAAAGCCAGTCCGGCCACCAATTGAGATGCCGCGTTTGCAGTTTCTGCTCTCAGAACTACATAGTAACTTTAAAACTATAAAATCCCGGATTCCTGAACTTAAGATGCCACTTGTACATGCGTTGTTTGCTAATTTATCAGAGATTCTATGTATCTATGTTATTTATATCGCCTTTGGCGAATGGGTGAATTTTGGTGCGATCATTGTGGCGTATTCTGTAGCAAACTTTGCCGGTACGATTTCGGTATTGCCGGGCGGCATCGGGATTTATGAGGCGCTTATGACAACCGTGCTTGTGGCAACTGGTATTCCGGTGGCTTTAAGCCTGCCAGTGACAATTATGTACCGCGTACTCACCGCTGCAATCCAGCTGCCGCCCGGCTACTACTTTTACCACAAAGCAGTGAATAATAAAGGCGTAAAACTGGTTCCTCATGGCTCATGAACCGCTTATTTTAAGTGTCAGCGAGTTTGTAGCGTATACAAACCAAACGCTTGAATATGCCTATCCAAGCGTGGTGATAGAGGGAGAATTAGCGAATTTTCGTATCAGCAAAAACAGGTGGGTCTATTTTGACCTGAAAGACACAGATGCAAGCGTGCGCTTTTTTGGTACGGTGTATATGCTCAAGCATCAGCTTGAGGACGGTATGCTACTGCGCGTCCGCGGCGTGCCGCGCTTGCACCCGCAATTTGGCTTTAGCTTAACTATCCAAGACATTGCACTTGTGGGAGAGGGAACAATTAAGCAGGCAGCTAAACTGCTGGAGGAAAAGCTCACTAAAGAGGGTTTGTTTGATCCAGCCCGAAAGCGATTATTGCCGCGTCCACCGCAGAGTATCGGGCTCATTACCTCAACTGAGTCAGCGGCGTATGCAGATTTCACAAAAATTATTGCTGTTCGTTGGCCGGCACTGCGTATTACCTGCGCGAATGTACAAGTGCAGGGAGCAAGCGCGCCAGAGCAGATTATTACTGCAATTTCAGCTTTTAACCAGCTGCCAGAACCACCAGAAGCACTCGTTATTATCCGCGGTGGCGGCAGTGCTGAAGATTTGCAGGCATTTGATGATGAAACGCTGGTACGGAGCGTTGCCGCTAGCCGTATCCCCGTGCTCGCCGCCATAGGGCACGAAATAGACGTAAGTTTAGTAGAGCGTGCAGCAGATATGCAAGCGAGTACGCCAAGCAATGCGGCTGAGCTTTTAGCGCCAGATAAACAGACAGAGATTATCCGGCTCGATACCCATACGCAAGCCTTAAAACATGCCTTACATACAGTATTTCAAAAGCAAACAGATAAGCTCCGTGATGCTAGAGTGCTTTTAACTCAAAATATGCACCAGAAATTAGTGCAAGAAAAAACGCTACTCCAACAAAAACAGGCAATTTTAGCGGCGCTTGACCCGGACGCAGCATTACGCCGCGGCTATGCCATTATTCGCAAGGATCAGACAGTTGTACGGAGTAGCAATCAGTTAAGGCGAGGTGATATAGTAGAATTAGGATTACAAGACGCTGCAGTAACAGCCCAAATCCAAGATATTAAGAAGAAACGTAATTATGCCTAAGACACCTAAACCAACCATAGACTACAAAAAGCTCAATGCTCGCTTAGATGAGATACTTTATGCTATGCAATCATCAGATATTACTGTTGATGAGGCAGTGAAGCTTCATACAGAAGGCTTAGAGATTGTAAAAAAACTTCAAGCATATCTTGAAGATACCGAAGCTCACATAACGCAGCTAACACACTGATATGGAGGTATTGCTGTATAGCATAGGAGCGATAGTGCTTCTGTTTGGCGTGGTAGTACTTTTTGGGGCGCCATATGTTCCGACATTGCGCCCGCAGGTGAAAGCTGCACTCGATTTACTTGACCTTAAGCCTGGCCAAACCTTGCTTGAGATTGGATCAGGCGATGGCAAAGTGCTGATTGCAGCTGCCCAACGTGATATCCGCGCCATAGGGTATGAAATAAATCCGATCCTTGTGTTGATAGCCAGGTGGCGCACACGTGCCTATCGTGATCGCGTACAGGTTATTTGGGGTAATGCTTTCACTAAAACTTGGCCGGTAACAGATGGGATATACATCTTCGGTGTGCAGAGAATTATGCCAAAATTGCATAAAAAAATTATTCAATCAATACATAAACCTGTCAAAATTGTCAGTTTTGGATTCAAGATTCCAGCATTTGAAAACGTGGAGCCAAAACAAGGGCTATATCTTTATACGTACACACCAGAGTAAATAGTACTTGCAAACAGAGCAGAGACCTATTACCATAAACGTAATGCAACCAGACACTAATCAGAATCCGTATTATCCGCCGCGGGAGCCAATGCCGCAGGAAAGCCAGCAGCCTGGCGTAGTTCCGCCCTCTAGTGGCGGGTCAAATTTTAGTGGTATTTCAGGTGGCGGTACGCCATGGGGGTGGATTATTGGCGTTATTATACTGAGCGTGCTGCTCATTAGTGCTGCCGGGTTTGCATTTTGGGCTTTTAGTGAACGCCAAGATTACAAAAATAACTCTGATGAAAAGGCCGCAGCTGCTGTTGAGGTGGCAAAAAAGGAAACAACCGAAGAGAATAACAAACGCTTTGCCGAAGAACTTAAAAATCCGCTCAAGACATATACTGGGCCTGAATCTTTCGGTAGCGTTGCAGTGCAGTACCCCAAGACATGGAGCGCGTATATAGCTAACCAAGGGCTTGCAAGTGGTTCGGTATTAGATATATATTTTCATCCAGATGTAGTGCCAGCGATTGCAGCAAGCAGCGGTAGTACGCGCCCAGCTGTAGCATTGCGGGTACAAGTTTTGAACCAGTCATATACACAGGCAGTAAACGCATTAAAATCGAGCGTTGACTCCGGTCAAGTTACCGCTGAGCCATATGCGTTACCAAAGGTACCAGGGCAGACAGGAACGCTCTTTAGGGGTAAACTGGCAAACGGGCTGAATGGTACGCAGATTATCTTGCCGCTACGCGATAAATCATTGGTTATTAATACCGATACTGATCAATTTTTGCCAGACTTTAACACCTATATTTTGCCAAACCTGAGTTTTGATCCGTAATTTATAGGAGCGATCAGGTCGGCAGCCAGGCAGTTGTTCCAAATGCAGCTTCGGGTGTATACTTGCATGTAGAGTCGAATGACGATGAAGAGGGTAACAAGTATATAATGCAGGGTCTTTCTTTGGAGCAGGTCAATAATTCGCAGACACTATTGCTGCGTTCTGTTGCAGAGCAGTTAAAAACACCGCTTATGTACGTGGCACGGCAGGCTGAATTAAGCAAAACAACGCGCCCAGCCTCTCCAGAACAGACGTTTTCAGCTATGCAACTTCATGCAGATATGGCACTCAAGCTTGTCGATAGCTATTTGTTAGGGCTAGATATTACCAACCAGCAAAAGACGCTCGATCTTGAACCAGTACCGCTATCGGCAATCCTTTATGATGTTGCCCATGATCTCACGCCAATTGCGCGGCAATATAATACAGATGTAGAGTTGGTTTTGGCAGGCAAATACGGCCAGGTTATGGCGCATCAGGCTGGGCTTAAGGCTGCGCTGTACGGGCTTGGTTTTGTGCTTTCTGAAATTGTACACCCAGAGAAAACTCGCAATAGGTTGCAGATCGCAGCCCATCGCAGCAGGCAGGGGATTGTAACCGGTTTTTATATAGATGGTGCGGAGCAAATGCAAACAGCACTGACAAATATG
Source organism: uncultured Candidatus Saccharibacteria bacterium (assembly GCA_964438085.1). Lineage (GTDB taxonomy): Bacteria > Patescibacteriota > Saccharimonadia > Saccharimonadales > UBA4665 > CALBGR01. The sequence goes on from CAYTIU010000006.1 coordinate 29,813, forward strand.
CGGCATGCAGAGGGTGTCTTTAAGCGGCAGCCGTTTACGCACTGCATTGCCAATACAGGGGCTGGCGTGTTGGTGGCAGATGCAATCTTTACTGCTATGCAAACACGGCTGCGATCTGGTCGATTTCGTAGCCAACAAGGGCTTGCGGCAACCTTACAACAAAGTAAGCAACTACAGTTGGTATAGGTTAATTCTGTGCATATTTTACTTATAGAACCAGACATAGTGCTTGCTAATCTCTATATCCAGGCGCTTGAATCAGAGGGAAATACCGTAAGTTATGTCCGTTCTGCCGAGGCGGCTATACATACAGCTGATTGCAAGAGACCAGACGTTGTAGTCTTAGAACTGCAACTTGCCCAGCATAGCGGCGTAGCATTTTTGCAAGAATTCCGCTCTTATGCTGATTGGCTGCATATTCCTATTGTGGTTCATACGCATATCCCGCCGCAGCAATTACAGCCCTTTACAAAAGCCTTGCAGGAAATGCGTGTTGCCGCCCAATTGTACAAGCCGCAGACTACGCTTCATGCACTTAAGCGTGCTGTTCAGTCGGCGTTGCAGCCAAGTACTCCGGCATGAAGCAGATAGCGACAAAGTGTATCGTGCTCACCCGGACAAATTACGGG
>CAYTIU010000007.1:0-25614 GCA_964438085.1 uncultured Candidatus Saccharibacteria bacterium
GAAACGAAAAATCCGCTGATTGCCGGAACGTATAAAATCCAGCCGAATTTTAGTACGCCGGAAATCGTCTCGATTTTAAGTAAAGGTAAGGTTGCAACAGACCTTGTTACTATTTTGCCTGGCCAGCGTATTGACCAGATTCGCGAGATGTTTTTGAATAACGGCTTTAGTAAAGAGTCGGTTGATGTGGCACTTGATCCTGCTACCTACAGCGACAATCCGGCGCTAGTTGATAAGCCCGAAGGCGTGAGCCTGGAAGGATATTTGTATCCGGAGTCTTTCCAGAGGACATCTACCACCCAGCCGCAAGAAATTATTGAAGCGTCTTTAGAGCTTATGAGTAGAAACTTAACTCCAGATATTCGGTCGGCATTTGCTAAGCAAGGATTAAGCGTCTACCAAGGCATTATATTGGCGTCTATTGTCGAACAGGAGGCGCATAGCCAGCAAGATCGCAACCAGATTGCCCAGGTATTCTTATCTCGCTTTGATACAGGTATGAAATTACAGTCTGATCCTACAGCGAAATACGGTGCCATTATAGCAGGACAGGCTGCTTCTTTAACATACGAATCACCCTATAACACGTACCAAAATACAGGCTTGCCGCCAACGCCAATTAGTAATGTAAGCAAAGGATCGTTAAAAGCTGTCGCCTCTCCAGCTAATACAGATTGGGTATATTTTGTTGCCGGAGATGATGGTACTGTCCATTTTTCACGAACACTCGAGCAACATGAGGCACTGACTGAGCAATATTGTACGACACTGTGCGGTAATTAATCGTTATATCACTTGTGGATATAGACTTGATCAAATACACGTCATTTGCTACACTGGAAAACATAACTCGATGGGCTTGTATCTGTTGTAGTGTCAAAACCCAGAAGTTATACAACTGTTGACGAAGAAGTTTAATAACAAGAAAAGGTCGAATTTTCTTGAAATAATAATTAAGACCCAACAGTTGTTTATGGTGAACATAGTACCTATCACCAGGAGACTTGTATTAGTAATACAACCTCACAAGCCGTTCGTTCATCGCGCCAAGCTACGCAAGCAGCTCGGCTTTCTAAAAGACTCAATCGCCGCTTTTTTGGCACCAAACGCGCCCGAAGGCGTACTATTCGTTACGGCCTTATAACCGGAAACCTAGCACTTGTGTTAGCGGTCGGTACCCTTATAGGGAATGCAGCAAATCCTAATAACGCTACTTCAGACCGTGTAATTGCAGCATCAAATAGCAATGTGGTCGGTCCACTTGACCAAGTTTCTTCAATTGATATTGCTGTTACCGTGGCTCAAACTGTTGATTTAACTGAGTCAGTTGCTGTTACAAACCAGTCTGACAGCGTTAAGACAATGACAGCAATGACACCATCTGATACGGCAGTAGTTGCAAAACCACAAATTGTTGCAACCAGTACTAAAACTGGTAGTGATATTGTCACCTATGTAACAGTTGAAGGAGACACTATACCATCTGTAGCAGCAAAGTTTAATGTCACATCAGATAGTATTCGATGGTCAAATGAATTGCGAAGCGAAACGCTTCGCCCGGGAACTGAACTTATCATACCGCCAGTAACAGGCATCGTATATACAGTACTTATTGGGGATACCCCAGATAGTATTGCGCAGAAGTTTCGTGCTAACAAAGACCAGATGATTGCATTTAATGACGCAGAAGTTTCTGGCTTCTCCGTAGGTCAAAGAATAGTAGTTCCAAATGGGCAAAAAGCGGGCATTGGGGCAGGTATGCAAGGAGCATTTTCACCTCGATATGGTTATAACGGGTACGATCCAGGCTGGTGTACTTGGTATGCAGCTTCTCGGGTAAGTGTTCCGACAAACTGGGGTAATGCAAGTACCTGGGACGACCGGGCACGTTTGAGTGGCTGGACAGTGAGCCAGGTTCCTCAGGTTGGCGCGATTGCACAGCGAAATGGTGGCTGGGGTCATGTGGGTGTTGTTGAGGACGTCAAACAAGAAGGTGGAACATGGTATATCAAGTATTCAGATATGAACGGGCTGGCTGGCTTTAACCGAGTTGGTTATAGCGGCTGGGTTCCAGCAGTTGGTAAATACCAAAACTTCATCTATCGCTAAGGTACTACCTCTGTTATACTAAAGGTAGTATGCATTTTATTGATCGCGTTGATGTTTTACTTCAGGCTGGCAAAGGTGGTAACGGAGCAGTCAGTTTTCGGCATGAAAAATTTATTGATAAAGGCGGTCCAGACGGCGGAGATGGTGGCAAAGGCGGGGACATTATTTTACAGGCAAGCCGGAATGAAAATACGTTGGCAGCCTTTCGTTATAAAAAAGAACTTGTAGCTTCCTCTGGCGAGCCTGGCTCCAAGCGCAAAAAGCGCGGAAAAAGCGCGGAAGATCTCATTGTTACCGTACCTGTTGGAACAATCGCTACAAATGATCAAGGGGTTGTGTTGGCAGACTTAACGGCAGACGGGCAACAGCAAGTTGTAGCAAAAGGCGGTCCTGGCGGGTATGGGAATGCCCATTTTGTGAGTTCAGTTCGCCAGGCGCCAAAGGTTGCCGAAAAAGGCGAACCAGGCGAACGGTTACAGATGAGCCTAGAGCTTAAACTTATCGCAGATGTGGGGCTCGTTGGTTTGCCAAATGCCGGTAAGTCAACACTCCTTAGTGTTATAAGCAACGCTCGGCCAGAGATAGCTGACTATGCATTTACTACCCTAACTCCAAACTTAGGCGTGGTATCTATCGACAAAGAAACCAGCGTGCTATTTGCCGATATACCTGGGCTTATAGAAGGTGCAGCTCAAGGCAAAGGACTTGGTGATGATTTTCTCAGGCATGTAGAACGTACGCTCGTATTGATCCATGTTATAGATGCATATCAAGATGATATCGTCCAGGCGTATGAGACTATTCAAAGTGAGCTGGCAGCATACACCTCTGATCTTTCAATAAAACCCCAAGTTATTGCACTCAATAAGACAGAGGGGCTCGATGACGATATCATTGCCGATATCATGAAGCAATTACGCAAAGTTGCACCAAAAGATACAAAGATTATCCCTATTTCTGCCCAGGCGCACAAAGAGCTAGACAAGCTGCTTTTTACAGTAAAAGATATCGTGTTGGCTGAACGCCGCCAGCAAGTTGAGCGTGATGCTGAAGAGACAACACAAAGTAACCAAGAGACACCGGTATTGACGCTTGATGACGATACAGATGCATGGAGCGTAACAAAAGATGAGGGCATGTATGTAGTAACGGGTACGCGTATTGAGCGGTTTGCGGTGCGAACAGATTTTAATAACCTGCAAGGAATTGCCCGCCTTAAGGATATTATGCAAAAAATGGGTATCATGCACGAGTTGCAGCGCCAGGGGATTGAAGCTGGCGACACCATTCGCATTGCCGATAAAGCCCAACTCACGTATTAACCTAGCTGAATTATTAAATTTTAGTTAAATAATCCACTTTTTAGCACAAGAATTACATTATTGATTTTTAGTAAATTTTAGTGTATAATTAGAGGTATGGGCGAATATCATAACGATCTACCGATGCCTAATAACTCTCAGACACCTGAGGATTTTTTGGGGCGGTATCCCGCAGCAGCAGCATCGCTCCTTGATCTGTGTCAGCAGATAGAAGAAAGTTCTTATAATGAGGCACAAACACAACTTTCTGGCGCAGTGCGCGAACTCGGATATGATTTACATGCAATTGACGCAATGCTTGAGCACGATGGTATTAAAAATGTACATGATGTTGCTGCAGAAACAGATCGAGCCATATCTAAATTAACGAGTAGCGAAGGGTATGATAAGCAAGTACTAGAGCAATATCGCGAGATTAATATTTTCAGTAATGCGTTAGCACTTGCGGCGTTTGATATTTCTAATATCAACGATTCAAAAAAGGAAAAAATTGATATCCAAATTGCAGTATTTGTTGACGAGGCGTTAAAAGATGACCAGAAGCAGGTAATCATACGGGGTATTGATATGGTGTTACCCGAAGGCGAGTCGCTTGCTGAATTGACCCATGAGGATGCTGAAGCAGTAGTTATGGTAAAGCAGCAGGAAACTCAAAAACAAGAGCGCAGTCAAGTGATATGGAAACAAAAAGCGATAGATCATATTAGTGAGAATATCGATAGACTACTCCCTGCTCATTATGAAGACACAGATATTATTGTAGAGTCGCTTGCTGAAGCCCTAAAGCATGAAAAGTTTGCAGAGATTAATCGTGCTGATGTCACGGAGCAGACATGGGAGCTACTTGATGACCTCTTACAGAGATTGAATCTTGGTCTTGGAAATCCGCAAGTTATTAAATTTGTGCAAGACGTAAGTAAAGAGTTAGGCGATAGCGAATAAGATTGCTACAATTTGGGTGTGACCCAAACGTTTTACTTTTACGACCTAGAAACATCCGGTATTAGTCCACGTACAGATCGGGTTATGCAGTTTGCTGGCCAGCGTACAACTCTGCAATTGGAGCCAATCGGCGAACCAACAAATGTCCTTATAAAATTAACGCCCGACGTTGTGCCTAGCCCAGATGCTATCATGATCACCGGCATTACGCCGCAAAAGACAGTACAGGATGGCATTACCGAAGCAGAATTTCTTACATTATTTTTTAATGAAGTAGCGACTCCGGGAACGATCTTTGTTGGCTATAATAGTGTACGTTTTGATGATGAATTTATGCGGTGCATGCTGTATCGCAATTTTTATGATCCGTATGAATGGCAATGGAAAGATGATCGTTCGCGGTGGGATTTACTTGATGTCGCTCGCATGGCTCGGGCGCTGCGGCCAGAGGGTATAACTTGGCCTGTTGATAGCGAAGGTAAGCCTACTAACCGCCTAGAGCTGTTAACAGCTGCCAATAACCTCGATCACGTAGATGCGCACGACGCGCTGGCTGATGTTCGTGCAACTATAGCGTTCGCCCAGCTTTTACGCACTCACCAACCAAAACTTTTTACATATCTCCTAGGTATTCGGAATAAGCGGGCGGTGAAAAAAGTTGTCATGGATAGCGAACCGTTTTTATACAGCAGCGGCAAATACTCGAGCGAGTATGAAAAAACCGCAGTCGTATCTACAGTTGCCGAGCATCCAACAAAACAGTGTGCGTATGTGTATGATTTAAGGTTTGACCCGAAAAAATACGAGGATTATTCTGTGGCGCAACTTGTTGATGCGTGGCGGTGGAAGAAAGATGCCACAGAGGCGCGCCTGCCAATAAAAGCGCTACGATTTAATTGTTGTCCGGCTATAGCACCGTTAGGGGTGCTAAACGAAGAAGCTCAGAAACGCTTGAAAATCAATATGCCTGATATCAAAAAACACCAGGCAGCACTACAGTCAATGCCAGATTTTGCTGGCAAAGTTCTTGAAGCAGTCAAACAACTCGATGATGAGCAGCAAACCAGATTTCTTGAAAGCCCAACAACGGTTGACGAGCAACTATATGATGGCTTTTTCGATGACTATGATCGGGTACTTGAACAAACGTTCCGTAAATCATCACCAGATGATTTTAAAGAAGTAAGTAAAAAATTCCATGACCAACGCCTGCAAGCGCTTGCGCCGCTCTATAAGGCGCGTAATTATCCAGCTGCGCTTACCGAGGAAGAAATGCTTGAGTGGGAAAAATATCTTCATACTAAGCTGCTCGCTGGCGGCAAATCCTCACCTTTGGTAACGTTTTTTGCTCGCTTAGAGCAGCTTTCAAAAGCGCCACACATAACACAGAAGCAACACTATTTACTCGAAGAATTGCAATTATACGGCCAGAGTATTATGCCTGTATATGGCGATAACGAGCCTGAAGTATAACAAGATAAGCAGTTATAAGTGCGTTCGCTATAGTGTGGCGGCGGTGAGCAATACTAAAAAGGGGTACGTTAATAACAATAAGCATGAGCAACAGCCAACTGATAAACGTAATTTGGATGTTGGTACCAGGTATAAGACCGAGAACCAGTAGCTCTTGCATATGACAGCTCCCACAAGATTATTAACTGCAATGGTCAATACAGTATACGCTTAAAAATATAATATTGCAATAAAATCAATAATATTATTTATAATACTTATGCTTAGGGATAATTATTGGGGTGTTTTCCAGGGTTTTTTTAACTCTTGTATGCCAAAATCTATTAAATTCTTTAAGAACTGAACCAGCCAATCACGGACTTTTTCAGCAAAAGCAAACTCGGTTGCTAGGATAGCGAAGCCTAAAAAGATGCTTGCCCAACCTGGTCCCGGCAAGACAAGCATAGCGATACCTGCCCCAACAACGGCGAAGCCAACCATAAATACAAGCGGCTTTCTGATGCTTGCTGGCATTAAATACCAGGCTTTTTTTACTGCGGACATACGTATAGTATACCGGACATCGGTAGGCATATAGATGTACGTGGTAGAAAAAACAGTCATTTTCACGTATAATAGACTGGTTTATGAGTGAGAGTATTGTTGTAAAGGGTGCACGAGAGCATAACCTGAAAAATATCAATGTAACGCTGCCGCGTAATAAGTTGGTAGTGATTACTGGTTTGTCTGGTTCAGGCAAGTCAAGCCTTGCGTTTGACACAATCTATGCCGAGGGCCAGCGGCGTTATGTCGAAAGCTTGAGTAGCTATGCCCGGCAGTTTTTAGGGCTTATGGAAAAGCCAGATGTTGACCAAATTGATGGTTTGTCGCCAGCGATTTCGATTGATCAAAAATCAACTAGCCGTAATCCGCGCAGTACCGTCGCAACAGTCACTGAAATCTATGATTACCTTCGCCTGCTGTTTGCGCGTATTGGCGTACCGCATTGCCCAGAGTGCGGCAGGTCGGTCATGCGCCAAACTAATCAGGCAATTATCGATAAGATTACCGCTATGCCTGACGGTGCACGATTGATGGTACTAGCGCCAGTCGTTATAGACAAAAAAGGTGCTTTCGAGCATATCCCTGAACAATATAGCCGCGCTGGTTTTGCTAGGGCGCAGGTAGACAGCGTTATTTATGCGTTAGATGAATTCCCAACGCTCGATAAAAATTATAAGCACACTATCAATATTGTTGTTGACCGATTAACAAATGACGAAGCGAACCGTACGCGGTTAGCACAAAGCGTTGAGCAAGCTTTAGAGGTTGGCGATGAACGCATACGCGTGGTCAATGCCGATACCAATGAAGAGTTTGATTATTCCTTAGCGTATGCATGCCCGGAGCACAGTGATATTACTATCCCAGAGCTAGAGCCGCGTACGTTTAGCTTTAATAGCCCGCACGGGGCGTGTCCAGTATGCACAGGCATTGGTATGCGCCTTGAGGTTGATCCTGAGCTAGTTATCCCAAACGGCCGGCTGACGATTGCTGAGGGTGCAATACGCCCGTTTAACCGAGTAAATACCGATGCATGGTATATGAAGAAACTCCAAGCGGTTGCTGATCGGTATAACTTCAGTCTGCACGAGCCGACTGCTAATCTCAGTGAAGATAGTATCCAAAAAATTCTTTATGGCACTGGTGCTGAAAAATATGCCGTAAGCCTTGGGAGCGGGCGTAGTTTTGAGACCACATATGAGGGAGTTATCCCGAATCTCGAGCGGCGCCACAAAGAGACCGATAGCGAATTTATGCGCAAAGATATCGAGCGCTTTATGCAAGAAAAAGACTGCTATGCCTGTAAGGGTTTGCGATTAAAGCCAGAAGTACTTGCGATTACAGTACATGGCAAGTCAATTATGGCTATCAGCCAGCTGTCGATTGATGATGCGCTTGGTTGGTTTACAGAGCTGCATTTAAGTGACCAAGAAGAGCATATTGCACAGCAGATTCTCAAAGAAATATCAGCGCGGCTAAACTTTTTACAAGACGTTGGACTCAATTATCTGACGCTTTTGCGGAGTGCAAATACCTTATCTGGCGGCGAAGCCCAGCGTATTCGCCTGGCAACACAAATCGGTTCAGGATTACAAGGGGTGCTCTATGTGCTTGATGAACCAAGCATTGGCTTGCACCAGCGTGATAACGAGAGGCTTATTAAAACGCTCAAACACCTGCGTGATCTCGGTAATACAGTGATTGTAGTTGAACATGACGAAGACACAATTCGTACCGCAGATTATTTGATAGATATCGGGCCAGGTGCTGGCGTGCATGGTGGGCGAGTAGTTGCATATGGTACGCCAGAGGAAGTTACACAAAATCCAAAAAGTATTACTGGTAAGTACTTGAATGGCGAAAAGATAATCACCGCGCCAAAGAAACGGCGTTCAGGTAATAATAAATTACTTATCGTGAAAGGTGCGCGTGAAAATAATCTCCAAAGTGTTGATGTAGAAATTCCTCTTGGCAAACTTGTTGTGGTAAGCGGCGTGAGCGGCTCGGGTAAGTCAAGCCTAATCAACGACATCTTAGCTAAAGAACTCCAAGCGCGATTACATCGAGCCAATACAGTTCCGGGCAAGCATGATGATATTGAGGGCATTAAAGAGCTTGATAAAGCAATTGTTATTGATCAGTCTCCAATTGGCAGGACACCGCGCTCTAACCCCGCAACATATACAGGGCTATTTACGCCTATCCGTGAACTGTTTGCCAACACGCCAGAAGCTAAGCTACGTGGGTACAGTCCAGGGCGATTCAGTTTTAATGTTAAGGGCGGCCGCTGTGAAAACTGTGCTGGTGATGGCATTATTAAAATTGAGATGCATTTTTTGCCAGATGTGTATGTGTTGTGCGAAGTATGTCATGGTAAGCGGTATAACCGCGAAGCGCTAGAGATTCACTATAAAGGTAAAGATATTAGTGACGTGCTCAGTATGACCTGCGAGCAAGCGTTGGAATTCTTTGCAAATATTCCTGCGATTGCACGTAAACTACAAACTATGGTTGATGTTGGCCTTGGCTATATAGCGCTTGGGCAGCCAGCAACACAGCTATCTGGCGGTGAAGCCCAGCGCGTAAAGCTGGCATCAGAATTATCACGGCGTCCCACTGGCCGTACGCTCTACATCTTAGATGAGCCAACAACAGGACTCCACATGGCAGATGTTGAGAAGCTTCTACAAGTGCTACACAAACTCGTTGATACTGGGAACAGTATGATAATTATTGAGCATAACCTTGATGTTATTAAATCTGCTGATCACATTATCGATATGGGGCCAGAGGGTGGACATGGCGGTGGGCGCATTATTGCAACGGGTACGCCCGAGCAAGTTGCGAAGGTCAAAGAAAGCTACACAGGACAGTTTCTTAAGAAGTTACTTTAAATAATAATTAAATTTTATCCTGGTGTTGTGCCCTCACAAATGGCATAATATTAGTATGAGTAGAAAGAGTGATGGCTGGACACCCACCGAAGTAGATATGACTGTCGGACGTGAAGGCTACATAGATTATGCTATAGGGGTAGCTATTCTACGCGACCCAGACAGAGAGGTTGCTTCTATTGTTGCACCGGAGACAGATGAAATGTCGGATGAAATTATTATTACACGAGCAGAACAACTTATGTGGCATGGGTTGGTAAAGGTTATTAAATGTGCAAATCCACCGGAATTAAGAAGCCCAATAACAAAATTAGAATTTAAGCACGAAAGTGCATTGCCAAATATTGAGGCCATTGTCGATAGTGTATGTGATCCAAAAACGCGAGAATATCGTACGCTGAAAAAGCTCGACCCATTATTTGTAGATATTCCACCAAACCCTCTCAAAGATAATAGGGTATACAAATACATAGCCCATAGCCGGAGAGAAAAGCTAAAAACAACAGAGCTGTTAGCGCCGTTTTATCCTGCTTCAAAATTTTCAGCTCTCGTAGAGGGTCGTAAATTGAATCCTGTGAACAGAAAGTAAGAGAAGTTTTATTCGTCGCTGAGAATTTTTTCTGGATTTTTTCTAAATTTTCGGATACTCTTTGCAACCATTGCGCGTGATTTTGGATCTCGGGCAATATGCCACAAAGCAGGTGTAAACGATATAGCTATAACGGCGACAAGAGCGTATTCAAGGTAGTCCCCAATATGCGGTATTTTGCTGCCAACCCAATAGCCGAGCAGCGTAACGCTAGTTGCCCAAATGATTGCGCCAATAACGTTGTAGAAGAAAAATTTTATACGATTCATTTTACCAATGCCTGCGACAACTGGCGCAAAGGTACGTACTATAGGCACAAAGCGGGCAATGATAATAGTTTTCCCGCCATGTTTTTCATAAAATGCTTGCGCTCGCTCGACGTATTCGTGTCGGAATAGAATACCGTCTTTTTTACGAAACAGGCGTTTACCAGAGTACTTACCGATCGTGTATCCCACGTTATCACCTACAACTGCCGCAACAATAATAGTAAGTATGGTAAGTTGAATCGGTAATGCCCCCTGTGCAGCTAGTACGCCCGCGGCAATAAGCAACGTATCGCCTGGCAGGAAAAAGCCAACGAGTAGTCCTGATTCAATAAATACAATCAGTGCGATAAGCATCAGCCCGCCTTGCGCAATTGCTTCAGGGCTAACACCAAAAAGAGCAAACGTTTCAAACATCCTTATAAGCTTACCTGGTTTAGCGGCATGCGTCTAGATATTTGTTACAATATAGCTGTGGGATGTTAATTAACGCCTAGACAATCTAGGTAGAGAGGGGAACGCATGTCACAAGAAAAAATTAGCCTTACATTAGAGTCACGTACAGTGATCGGAAAAGGACTTAACAAATTACGCAGAGAGGGTAAAGTACCTGCAGTTATCCATGATCATGGCAAGCCATCAATTGTAGTTGCTGGCCCGCATCTGGATCTCCAGAAAACATTTCAAAAAGCAGGTAAGAACCGCCCAATCCAGCTCACTGTTGCCGGCAAGACGTACACAACGCTTATAAAGGATGTAGCGCTGCATCCAAAAAAACAGCTTATCACGCACGTTGTTTTTGATGCGGTTGACGCAAACGAAACAGTAACCGCAGAAGTTCCAGTACATATCCGGCTAGAAGAAGGCAATGAGTCTACTCCAGCTGAACGCGCGAGTTTAATTGTACTTCGTAATGTTGAAGTGGTTGAAGTTGAGTCTATTCCAAGCGCACTACCAAGCGCGTTAGAGTTTGATGGCGAGAGATTAATAGAGGTAGGTGACCAGGTAACAGTTGCAGATTTGGTTGTACCAAAAGGTGTCACAATTAAAACTGATGCATCAACAACACTTGCAACAGTATTTGAACCAAGCGCACTTGCAGCGGCTAATGATGCGGCTGGCGGTGATGCTGAACCAGGTGATGAAGCGGATGTAGAGTCAGAGCACGACAGTACTGCAGAAGAAGCTACGCAGGAAGACGAGCAGCGGCCTGGTGGCAAAAAAGAGTTTGAAGACAAAGACCAGGCACAAAACCCTACTAAACAGTAGAAGCTTTTTACTCTTCTATAAATCCACCAGACTGGTGCGACCATAGTTTGGCGTACACGCCTTTTTGCTTGAGAAGCTCTTTGTGGGAACCTTCCTCAACAATAGCGCCTTTGTCGAGTACAATGATTCGATCCATCTTTTGAATGGTACTTAAACGGTGTGCAATGACAATAGCAGTACGGTTTTGCATAAGCTTCCAGAGTGCGTCTTGAATTAACACTTCGCTTTCACTATCGAGTGCTGAAGTTGCTTCATCGAGTACTAAAATCGGTGCATTCTTAAGCATTGCGCGGGCAATTGCCACGCGTTGTCGTTGTCCGCCGCTCAGCTTCACGCCACGCTCACCAACCAATGTGTTGTAGCCTTGTGCAAGCTCCCCAATAAACTCGTGCGCATGTGCCATTTTTGAAACACCTTCTATAGCCTGCAGGTTAGCGTCTCGTTGTCCATATTGGATATTTTCACGCAAAGAGCGGTGAAAGAGCATTGGCTCCTGTGCAACATATGAAATATGCGACCGCAAATTGCTTTGCTTGATTGCTGTAATGTCTTGCCCGTCGATGCTAATAGTACCGCTATTGATATCAATAAACCGTAAAAGTAAGCGGGTAAGTGTAGTTTTTCCACTACCGCTTGAACCTACTAGTCCGACTTTCTCTCCAGGTTTAATGCGGAAATTAAGGTTCTTAAACAAAGTTCCACCAGACTCGTGAGAGAAAGTAACATTATCAAATTTAATTGCACCACGAACAATCTTACTTCGTTGCGGAGTTAATGGATCTTGCACTTCAACAGGTATAGCAAAAATTTCTGTCATCTCAACGGCATCTCCAAGCGCATTATTAAGATTGCGCATAACCCGCCCAAATTGCCAGAGCCTATCAGTAATACTGCCGGTATAGCTTATTACCAAGTACAATACTCCTGCATCAGCATCGAGGCTGGTAATTGCATAGACACCAAACACAAATGCCACAAGCTTAAATCCATTTGTGATAAATTGGCTCACCATACTATTACGGAATTCTTGGCGCATAAGATTAATACCAGCAAAAAATGACTTGTCCGCATATGTTTTAAAACGAGCAAGTTCATGATTTTCTGCAGCAAAAGAACGAACGTTTGAAGCGTTGGTAATCATATCTGCAAGGGCTGCAGTCCTATTGCTGTCTGCTATAGTTTCAGCAACATTGTATGCAAACTGTTTTCGTATAAGCGGATACATAATTGCCAAGTACAAGACAATAATTAAGACCATAATGCCGGCATAAAGCGGTGCAACCAAAAATAACACGCACAAAGAAGCGACGAGAGCAGTAATACCAGTCACAACACTCCATGTAAACTCATCCATAATCTTTTCGTATGATCGAATAAATTTAGTGCTTTGCGAGACAAGCGCGCCGCCAAATCTGTCGCTATGGAAGCGTTGTCCTTGCCTTTGGAGGTGGTCAAAAATTTGAATTATCATGTCTCGTATGGCATTAAGTTCATAGCGCCACACGCATAAGAGTTGGATGCGCCATACAATAAGGCTGACCACCATACAAAGCGCAAAACTAGCGATATACGGTAGTAACTCTGCAAACGATATCATCTCGTGGGCGTTATAACTTGACTGCAAAACAGAAAAAGCTTTCGCAATGATGAGTTGCGGCAGAATATCTGTCACAATAACACCAACGAATGAGCCGCTTGTTCCGAGCCAAAACAGCGTCTTATATTTCTTGGTAAAATTCCAAAATAAACCAAGAGTTTGTCTGGTAGTTGATTTTGATTTTTTCATAAAAGGAGCCTCCAACTCCAATTAATTGGGTTAATAAAAATATTGAAGAGTTTTAGTTTTTACTGACTACTCACGCTGTAGCCTTGGTTCAAGATCAAGGAAGGTTTAGTAGTGGCGCCCAAGGGCTGTCACGTGCATTATCTTCTGAGTGCCTGTTGTACGTAGGTGTATCATTTCGCCCTTTCTGCCACAATTATGTAATAATGACATCAATTATATCACTATAGTATGAAAAATCTATACTAATTTATAAAAACTGATGAATCTCACACTTTTTTCTTATAACCAGGTTAAAAAATTAAGGAAAATCAGTATTATATGGTATATTTTCACTGATGAACAAGGTGATTTTGTACTATAAGTTTGTGCCTGTTGCCGATCCGGCAATGACGATGCGATGGCAAAAAGAGTTATGTAACCGGCTCGGTCTTAAAGGGCGCATTATTATCAGCGAGCAAGGCATTAACGGTACGCTAGGTGGGGATATCGAAAACCTTCGGGAATATAAGCGCGAAATGAATCGTTCAGTGACTTTTAAAGATATTACCTATAAGTGGAGTGATGGGAGCGGCAATGAATTTCCGCGTTTGAGCGTTAAGGTTAAGCCAGAATTGGTTGCGTTTGATGCTCCGGATGAAATTAAAGTGAGTGAAAAAGGCGTTGTTGGTGGCGGCAAGCATATTAAACCAGAGGCACTCCATAAATTGCTTGAAGAAAAAGGCGACGATGTCGTATTTTTTGACGGGCGTAATGCGTACGAGGCGGCAGTTGGACGGTTTAAGAACGCAGTTGTTCCGGATACAAAGACAACACGCGATTTTGTCGCAGAATTAGAAAGCGATAAGTATGAAGATATCAAAGACAAGCCGGTCGTTACGTACTGTACTGGCGGTATTCGTTGCGAGGCACTGAGCGTGCTTATGAAAAATCGCGGATTTAAAGAGGTGTATCAAATTGATGGCGGCATTGTAAAATATGGCGAGAAGTATGCTGACGATGGATTATGGGAAGGCTCGTTATATATTTTTGATGATCGTATGAATCATCGATTTTCAGAAAAATCTAAAGATATTGGCACCTGCACACACTGCAAAAATAAAACAAGTAATTATGAAAACTGCGCAAATGTATCATGTAACCGCCTCGTGCTTATTTGTGATGGCTGCAAGGAAGATAAAGCGCTTTTGTATCATACAAAAGTATGTCGTACAGAAAAGCCATAGGCTGCGCCTGTGTTATTCCATATACCGAGTTACAAAATTTCGTAGAACCTTAGCAGGCTCTGTAACAGATGCGCTATGGCCCTGTGCTATTAATGTTGCTGCAGTTTCGGGTGGGAAATAACCTGCGTTTTTATAGATATTGATACGGGTTTCAAGCCCGTGGGCATCAAGCTCAGGGTGAAATTGCGTAATGTATATATTTTGCCGTAAGCGATACATTTGTACTGGACACGCCTCTGACGATGCTAAAAGTACTGCGGAAGCAGGGAGTACTTCGCACGCTTCTTTATGTCCAACAAACGCTTGAAAAGTTCTTGAGACACCAGCTAGTAAAGGGTCTTGCGCACCCACTTTAGTTAAAGTAATAGTTGTTGCACCAACTGGTTCTGCAAATTTTTTTGATATCACCCCATCTTGGTGCGTAGTAACAAGCCCAATACCATAACAAGCACCTAAAAATGGATAATCTTTGGCAATAACTGCATCAAGTAGGGCGTATAATTCAGCCTCAAGCCGTATCTGTGCAGCAGGCTTATCGTCTTTTGGATCACTGGCATTAAAGGGACCGCCCCCGATAATAACGCCTGAATAATTATCAAAATTAATGTCCGGAAGCGAGGTAGATTCAGCGCGTATACGCTCAAGCTGGCTTGGCGCCAGGCCACCAAATTGCAAAACTGCTGCATATTCATTATCTGATGCAGCAGTTTCGGGGCGCGATTGAATGAGTAAAAACGGTTTCATAATGATGGCAAAAGTATAACAGATGCAGTAATAATCTATAATGGTATATATGCATAAAACGCTTGAGAAGAAATTAAAAGAGTTACCAGCTAAGCCCGGCGTGTATTTTCATAAAAATGCTGACGGGAAGATTATTTATGTCGGCAAAGCAGCAGTACTAAAAAATCGTGTACGCCAATATTTTCAAAAATCTCGCCAGCGTGATCCAAAGACCGAAGCACTCATTGCAGAAATTACTGATGTTGACTGGATGGTCGTGGAGAGTGAAATTGAGGCGCTCTTTTTAGAAGCGGAAATGATTCGCCGCTATATGCCCCAGTACAATATTTTGTTGCGTGACGATAAATCTATGACGTATATCCGTATTGACTACAACAGTGATTATCCTACGGTTGGTACGACGCGCCGGCCGCTCGATGATGGCGCACGCTACTTTGGCCCGTATTTAAGTACGACAAGTGTACGCCAGGCGCTAAAATTGTTACGAAAGATATTTCCGTATGCAACTAAGCGGATGCCGAACCAAAAGCGGGCATCGTTATATTATCATCTGAGACTTGATCCGGGGCTTGAGGAGGGCAAAACAAGCCTTGAAGATTATAGGGCTAACCTGCGCAAGCTCATGGCGGTCATAGAGGGCAAGCGTACGTATGTCATCAAAGAATTGGAGCGTGACATGAAGCGTGCAGCCAAAAATGCAGATTTTGAGCAGGCGGCTAAATTAAGAAACCAGCTATTTGCGCTCCAGAATCTTAACAAGCAAGTTGTGTTTAGCGACAAAGAGTTTTTAGATATTAGCAAAGACCATGCGCTCAACGAGCTTGTAGACCTGCTTACTTTGCCAGATTACCCCAGGCGGATTGAGGGATACGATGTATCGCATATGCAAGGTACCGATGTAGTTGCGAGTATGGTGGTGTTTACAAATGGAGCCAGTAACAAAGGCGAGTATCGAAAATTTAAGACAAAGAAAAATCAAAACAACGATTTTTACAATATGCACGAAACGCTGAAACGACGTTTAAGTCAAAAAAATATCAAAGCTTGGGGCAAGCCAGATTTGCTGCTGATAGATGGTGGCAAGGGGCAGCTTGATGCTGCGATTCAGGCACGTAATGAAATGAATTGCGACAAAATCGCATGTATAGGCTTAGCAAAACGAGAAGAACAGATAGTTATTGCCAAAGATCGCTCGCAAGTTGTCCTTAACACAGATGTGCTCCATGGGCTCGGCGGTTTTATGAGTGAGAGTGAAGATTTTATACTTGTTAACATACCTCACAATACAAACGTTATAAAATTATTACAACGGATTCGCGATGAATCACATCGGTTTGCAGTATCGTATCACTCTGTCTTAAAGTCTCGGAGGCAAACCAGCAGCATTCTTGATGATATCCCGACAATTGGCCCAGCAACGCGCAAAAAGTTGCTAAAAACCTTTGGAAGCGTTAAGGGCATTACACAAGCGCGCCAGTGGGAGCTTGAGAAGTTGGTAGGTGAGAAAAAAGCGATAATTTTAAGACAGTATTTGCGACAATATCGCAAAAATACACACCAGTAATGTAATAAGAAGTACAAAGACCACCTAAGGGCTACAACAGCCAATTGCACGATTTGGTAAGTATCTTTAAGCTACCTGATATACTAAACAGATGGCAGCATCTCTCTTTACAGAAAAATTCTTTCTGGGCAATCGAAATCATCTGCGCAAAAAAGTGGATCAGACAATACCAATCGTCATAACGGCAAATGGTTTATTGCAACGGAGTGCGGATACCACCTATCCGTTTCAGCAAGATACCTATTTTTGGTATCTGACCGGGCTGCAGGATCCAGATATCGTTTTAGTCATAGAAAAGGACAGAGAGTATCTTATACTGCCTGAACAGAGCGATTACCAGAAGACATTTGAAGGCAGTTTTGATAAAGCAACGATACAAAAACGCTCAGGCATTAAAGAAGTATATAGCTATAAAGCTGGCTGGAAAGAGCTTGGTGCGACCCTCAAAAAGGCGCAATCAGTTGCGACGATTGCCCCGCCGCCGCAGTATATCGATATATATGGAATGTATACCAACCCTGCCCGGTGGGTATTGCTGCGTACAATGCGTGGATATAATGATTCGCTTGAGATAAAAGACATACGCCCAGTATTGGCTCGCGCGCGTATGATTAAACAGCCAGAAGAAATTACGGCGATAAAGCGCGCCATAGCTACGACAACGAGCGGTATTGAAGCGGTCATACATCAGCAAACGCGTACAGCATATTCTTATGAGCATGAGGTTAAGGCTGATCTGACGCAAGTATTTTATCGCCAAGGCTCTGATCACGCCTTTGAGCCAATTATTGCTGGTGGAAAAAGAGCTTGCATTTTGCATAACACCGGGGCAAATGAAAAGATTGACGCCAAAGAGCTGCTTTTATTTGATGTTGGCGCATCACATGAGGGCTATGCAGCTGATATTTCGCGTACGATAGCTCTTGGTACACCAACAACTCGCCAGCAGAATGTCCACGCTGCGGTTGTAGCTGTACAGCAGTATGCACTTTCTTTGTTGAAGCCAGGCCTGCAGATGAAAGAATACGAAACAGCAGTTGAGCATTATATGGGCGAACAGTTGATTGAACTTGGGTTGATCCAGACAAATACGCGTGAAGAGGTACGAAAGTATTATCCGCATGCAACCTCGCACCATCTGGGGCTAGACGTCCACGACGTTGCCGACCACACTTTACCACTTGCGGCAAATATGGTTATTACTGTAGAACCAGGTATATATATTCCAGAAGAAGGGATTGGTATACGCATTGAAGATGACGTACAAATTACTCAAGACGGCGTAAGAAATTTATCTCAAAACTTGCCGACAGGCTTGCGCTAGATTACAATACTGCATAAGTATGGCAAACAAATACACCCCGAATGTGTTATATCGGCTTGGTTTACGCTGGTTTATTTGCAGTTTAGGCCTCTGGATTGCAGCTGGATTATTAGGCGGCGATAGGATCACATATGACGATCGTATTGGCGTCGTTATCGTTGGCGGTTTGATACTGGCCGTTATTAACGCAATTATTAAACCAATTGTCGTTATCTTGTCATTGCCGGCAATTTTATTTACGCTGGGGCTTTTTATGATTGTTATCAATGGATTGATGATTATGCTGGCGAGCGCCATCTATAGCCCGCTCGATGTATCGAGTATTTGGTCGGCTATGCTTGCAGGAGTGGTTATTGGGCTGGTAAACTATCTTGTAACAACTATTTTAGAGGATAGATAAGAGGAACGCATGAGCATTTGGAATTATATAACAATCGGTACCGCAGTTTTCTTAGTGTTTTTGATTTTAATCCAAACGCGTGGTGCTTCTTTGGGCGCGGGGCTCGGCGGTGGTGCAGAGGTCAACACTACTCGTCGTGGTACTGACAAAACAATCTTCCAGATTACGATTATTGTGACGATGGTGTTTTCCGCGTCATTAATTCTCGGTATTGTTGTCGCATAGCAATATGGTTAGCCGGAAACATAGGCTTCGTTTGCGCCGTAAAATGCGCCTACATAGGCGCCAGGTAACAACCGCTGGCGCTCAGACTGATAGATACTTTTTTCGCCGGCTTGAACGGTTAGTGCAAGTGCGCCGCTTTGTGGGCGTGTGGCTTGTTTTAATCGTGGTGCTTATAGGGTGTTCAGTTGTTCAGATTTCCTCGCTCAGCCAATATTATCAAAAGTTACAACCTGCTGCTGGTGGTGTGTATACCGAAGGCGTGGTTGGACCGTTTACCAATGCAAATCCGCTGTATGCAACCAGTGCTGCCGATAAAACGGTCTCGAAACTGTTATTTAACGGGCTTTTAAAGTATGACGAAAATAATCAGCTCACCGGAGATTTGGCTAGATCATGGCAGGCTGATGAGCGTGGCAAGGTATATACCGTAACGCTACAGCCAAATATACGCTGGAGCGATGGTAGGCCATTAACCGCAGATGATGTGGTGTTTACCTATACCATTATTAAGAATCCTGACGCTGGCTCCCCGCTTTACGATAGCTGGCAAGGAGTCACTGTCGAAGCAAAAGATGCTAAGACAGTTGTCTTTACACTGAATAATCCGCTGGCATCATTCCCGCATTCTTTAACGAATGGTATTGTGCCAAAACATAGCCTTGAACATGTTGCCATGGCCGAGATGCGCTCGACAGCTTTTAATACGAGCAGTCCCATTGGTTCAGGCCCGTTTATATGGCAGAGCCTTACTGTTGACGGAGGCGCAAGCACATCAGATCGGGAAGAGAGGATTATTTTAGAAGCGAATGAAGATTACTATAAAGGACGTCCAAAAATTGATACGTTTATCGTTCGCACCTTCCGAACAGATAAACATATGATCGATCGCTATAACCAGCATGAGCTAAACGCTATGACCGGTCTCTATAGCCAACCAGAAGATATTACAGAGCACATGCAAGTGTATAATTTTCCGCAAGCTGCAGCCATGATGACGTTTTTTAAGACAAGCAGTGGCGTGCTAGCGGATAAAACGATACGCCAGGCGTTGGTGCAAGCTGCAGATACAGACGAAATCCGCAAAAGCTTGCCTTATACCGTAAAAACGGTAGATTCTCCATTATTACGCGGTAACCTCGGATATGATAAATCGCTTACGCAGTTGCCATTCAATCAGAAAGCAGCTGCTGATAAGCTCAATGCAGCAGGCTGGGTATTGCCTACAAACGGTTCAATACGCGAAAAAGACGGGCAAAAACTAGAGTTTACGCTCTATGCCGAAAGCAGCCAAGAGGCAACGCGCGTAACGCGCCAGCTACAGCAACAATGGATGAAAATAGGGGTTAACGCCCGGGTAGAGTTACAAAATACGACAGACTTCCAAATTACGCTGGCTGAACATAGTTACGATGCTTTACTACGCGGCGTTTCAATCGGTAACGACCCAGATGTATTTGTATACTGGCACAGTTCACAGACCGATGTATTGTCGAGCGGGCGGCTTAATTTCTCTGAATATAAATCAGATGTGGTTGATGAAGCGCTGAGTTCTGCCCGAACTCGTACCGATGATTCGTTGCGTGCTGCTAAGCTTAAGCCATTTTTGGCAGCCTGGAAAGATGATGCGCCAGCATTTGGCTTATACCAGCCAAGAATTATGTATATCACCAGGGATAATGTGTATGGGTTGCATGAACGTCCTTTGGTATCTGCCAGTGACCGTTATGCCAATGTTGACGAGTGGATGATCCGGATCGTCAAAACCACTGTTGATTAGCTAAAGTTTACCTAGGTAATCAAGAGCCAAATAGCCAACCTCAACATCTGTCATTTGACCAGACTTGAGTAGCTTTCTAAAATCCGGTAGAGACATTAACACAAGCTCAGTTTGTTCAGTTGCGGTATGGTGAGGTTCTGCGACTTTTTTGCAATTTGTGGCAACGAAACAGTATCGCTCCATTGTTGAGTATGCATCATCTAAACAAGTTCCAATAAAAGTAAAATCTCCTTCATAGCCAGTTTCTTCCTTAAATTCTCGCTTTATCGTATCTATGGCATGTTCACCAGGTTCGATGTATCCACCTGGCAATTCATTTAATATTTTTTTAGGACCAGGGCGAAATTGTCTTGCTAAGATAACTTCGTTCTTGTCTGTGAGTGCAAGAACTGCTGCCGCAGGTGTCTCGGCTTTAATATAAAAGTCAGCTTCATGATCATTTGGTAGAAGAAAATCAACCCGATCAATTGCCTGCGAGTATTTTTTAAAAACTTGCTTTCTTTGTAATTCTTTCCAGGACTTAATACTTTTCATGAGTTCTCCATTAGTATAAACTAATTTCGTACAATACTTTCAGTTATTAATTTTTGCGCGAGTGGCGGAATTGGTAGACGCGCTAGTTTCAGGTACTAGTGATAGTAATATCATGGAGGTTCAAGTCCTCTCTCGCGCACCATTTGACGAACTAAACACGGAGTGATACTCTCGAATCAGAATAACAGGAGCTAACTTATGGAATCTGAATCCAATATAACTGACAGTATATATTACGAAGTTCCAGTGCCAGAGCTAACCGAAGATGATAAGCTCGATGCTTATGAGGCCTACCGTAATGAAAGCGGAGAAACACGCGAACCAGAAGAAACAAGGCTACATGAAAGAAGTGCAAGGTTAGAGAAAGAGCAGGGCTTAGAGCCAGGTTCTTTAGCACCTCACCCTGTTACGCCTAGAATAAAATGGTGGCGCGATTTTCTTGGAGTATAGGAGGCAAGATGATTGAGCGACTTAGAAACCGATTTCGACCTGAACGTTCTAAAGTTTAGTAAGGTTTTTAAAGATCTTGACTTGTAATCTCTATCCTAGAATGAGTGGGCCTGCAAGCGTTCTTAGTTAAGGGTATTTGAGTCGGTCGGATATCCGCCTGTCTCTGCATGAACTGGAGTAGGGATATTTGCGCCGTACTCATTAAGTTTGGTGGTAAGTCTACCCATAATCTTGAGAGCATCAGGGTCTGTCTCAAGATCTGGCAATCCGACAAACGTTGCTTCAGCAGACTCGACAAAGTTATCAGGTGGGCGACCGCTTTGCTCTACTACAGCCTCAACTAAATCGAGATCAACACTTTTAATTTCTTTGTAAGATCTTCTGCGCATAATTCTTATAGTATATATTTTGACTACAAAGATGTAAAGACACTATAGTGTTGTTCCAATGAATGATGCCATCAACTGTAAAGTATCTAATCTAAGCCTTAAAAAAGCGAGCATAAACGGTTTGCAGTATGGTATTATGACTACAAGAAAAGAGCATTAAGAGGGCATGGGGTAATGAGTAAAGTTGCACATTATTTGCAAGAACACGTACAGGGCGAGGTAATGACCGCGGCAGATGCGCGGCGATATTTTTCAACAGATGGTAGTGTATTTACCGTTACGCCGAGTGTAGTTGTGTACCCGCGTGCCGAGAGCGATGTGCGTAAGGTCGCACGTTTTACGTGGCAGCTCGCAGAACGCGGCCGGGCAATTCCTATGACTGCGCGCGGGGCGGGTACCGATCAGTCTGGTGGTGCGCTTGGCAGTGGCATTATGCTTGTTTTTCCTGCTCACCTGCACAGAATCATTGAATTTGATGGTAAATCTGGCATGGTGGTAGTTGAGCCAGGTATTAACTACGGCAAACTGCAGCAGACTTTGCTAACGCACGACCGGTTTTTACCACCGTTTCCAGCCTCGATTGAGTATTCTACCATTGGTGGCGCTATTGGTAATAACGCCGGTGGCGAAAAGAGCGTCAAATATGGCACTACGGTAGATTATGTGACAAATCTCCGCGTAGTATTGGCGAATGGCGAGGTAATTGAAACTAAGCGGCTCAGTAAACGGGAACTTAACAAAAAGTTAGGATTATCGACGCTCGAAGGCGAAATTTATCGCTTACTTGACCAGCTCATCGAAGAAAACCACAAACTACTTGGCAATCTTAAACTGCAAACAACCAAGAATGCCGCTGGCTATGCGCTCGCAGATGTAAAGCTCAAGGACGGTTCTTTTGACCTGACGCCGCTATTCGTTGGTTCGCAGGGTACGCTTGGCATTATTACGCAAGCTACGCTCCAGACCGAGGATCATCACCCCACCAGCACGTTAATTTTGGCGTATTTCAATGATGTACAGCATGCTACAAAAGCAGTTGCAGAACTCCGGAAATTGCCAGAACTGCCATCAGCAATTGAGATGGTCGATGATAATCTTCTTAAGTCTGTCGATACGATTAACCCGAATCTCCTCAAAGATGTGGTGCACAAGCCGTTTCCAAAAGTTGCGCTTCTAATAGAATTTGACGAAAGCGAGCGTCAGCAAAAGAAACTTACCAAAAAGACAGTTAAGATTTTGGATAAATACGCCACGGATATCGAAGTTGAGCTTGATCCACTCAAGCAAGATAGATTATGGGGTATCCGACATGCCTCGGCCGCTATTGTGGCGCACAGCCAAGGCGCCAAAAAAGCCCTGCCAATTATAGAGGACGGTATCGTGCCGCCAGAGAAATTACATGAATACCTGACAGCAATTTACGAATTATTTAAGAAATATAAACTACCGGTTGCAGTATGGGGGCATGCCGGGGACTCAAACCTACATATGCGGCCATTCCTAGATCTTGCCCAAGTTGGCGATCGCCAGATAGCCCTCAAACTTATCGACGAGTATTACAAGTTGGTCATTTCTATGGGCGGCAGTACGAGCGGACAACATAACGATGGGCGTATTCGCGCGCCATATCTTGAGAAGCTTTACGGCACAGAAGTGTACCAACTTTTTAAGCAGGTAAAAAAGATTTTTGATCCGCATAATACGCTCAATCCAGGGGTTAAAATTGGTGTTACCACAGAGAGTACTAAACCATTGCTGCGTACTCAGTACTCTATGGAACACTTATACGATCACTTACCGCGATCATAAGGTGCAACTATGGATATGCTTTCATTTTTCGGAATAATTGGCGGCCTTTGTATTTTGTCGGCATTTTTCCAAACCAGCCGCGGAAAATGGAAGGGCACATCTTGGCAATTTCAATCAGTTAATCTTATTGGCGCGATCATCTTATGCGTGTATTCATGGATACTGAATGCCCATGCACTGGTTGGGCTGAATATTGTGTGGATGGCTGTAGCATGTGTAGGCCTTTATAGATATTTTACGCGGCCTTCTCGGCGCAGATCTTGAGTTTTTTGCATAAAACAGATAAAATACCTCCTTGTTACCTACCAGTTATTGTGCGGACGTGGCGGAATTGGTAGACGCGCTAGCTTGAGGGGCTAGTGGGAGCAATCCTGTGGAAGTTCAAGTCTTCTCGTCCGCACCATTTACGTATCATTAGTAACGTATACAAAGTCGCAAAAAGTTTTCACGCATCAGTGAAAACTTTTTATTTAAGGAAAATTTAATAAATTACACACATTTGACAAAATTTAAGGTGTAAAATGTGTTGTAATAAACGTTACATACTGTTGAAATGCCACAAACATAAGCATATAGTAGAGGGTAGGTGTTAATAATAGTATAAAATTAGCTATTACATAAGTTATATGCGGTCTTCGCAAACGCATATCTTAACACAAATATCAATTAATAGATAAAGTTGACAAGATTTAAAAAATCTGCTATAATACAAATAGTATGCTCTTAGAAAAGAACCAACCAACATTTTTACCTAAACCTGAGTCTGCAGGCTACCCTCCTGTTGGTACTGAAATAGATAACTACGAAATAACTGGCGATCGTATTGTCAAAACCAATTTTTCTGAAGTTTTCCCCGCGGTTAACCTTGAAAATGGTGAACAAATCGCATTAAAAATCGCACATAATGTCGAAAAAGCGAATATTGAACATGAGGCTGAAGTACATCAAAGATTTTCAGGCCACCAATCGTTCGTAACGCTTGCCGGCCACGGCACATACCTTGATCACTCAAGTGGTAACGAAAGACCATATATTGCTACCAGATATCAGGAAAACAAAAATTTATTTCGTGAAATCTCAGACACTGAAACTGATGAACATTCTAAAACGACTGAACAACTAGATTCCATGATTAGGACAATTGACCATAATATGGAAGAAGCGGAATTTAATGATTTTGATACACCGTTGTTCGCAGAGGTTTTGCATGCGTTAGAAAAAGGAGTGAAGACTGAGCTCATGGATGTAGTAGAGCTAGAAGAAGCAGTCGATATTGTTGTTGAGGAGGCTACAAACTACGGTTATGATGAGCTTGCTACAGATAGCCAGATGGCAATGCTCACGACAAGAGAATTACTCATTGCTGCCAGGGATACGGTGCCAAAACCAGCGCCAGATGTTGAGACTGTAAGCAAGAGGCTTAAAATTATAAGCCATGCAGCGGGCGCAGTAGCGGTTATGCATGCACAGGGTTTTGTACATCGAGATATTAAGCCAGGCAATGTGTATATTGACAAAGATTATAATGGCCGGCTCGGTGATTTTGGTATTGCAATATATGCAGGCGAAGATGGTTTAGATTTACGAGAAAGAGTGATTGGCTCGCGTGGGTATATGTCTGTCGAAGCTCATAGAGGGAAAGTGCACAAGCCAGGTGATGTATATGCACTTGCAGCAACAGCGTATGAAGCAGTGACTGACAGAAAGCCATATGAGATTGATGAAACAAAGCACTCTGATGAAGACGTATCTCTTATGCAACAGCAGCCAGTTATGCGCCCAGAGCAATTCAACCGAGATGTGTCAAGTTATGTTGGTTGTGTCATTATGCAAGGACTTTCATTAGATCCAAGCAAACGCCCCGACATTGCTTATATGCAGCGTGTTTTTGCAATGGCTTAAATAATTTGCTGACGGTTGATTGAAAAAAAATATTCGATCTGTTATTATAGCCAAGTTACTTGATCCTTAGGGTGATTAGC